>JBFJKD010000351.1:0-2186 GCA_041635095.1 Porticoccaceae bacterium | reverse complement strand
GGTTACTTTATTCAGCACAACCGTGGCAAGCGCACCATGAGTATGGATCTGCGCAAACCGGAAGCGCAGAAAATCATCCACGAGTTGATCAAGAAGGTGGATGTGCTGGTGGAGAATTTCACCCCCGGTGTGATGAAGCGCTTTAATCTCGACTGGGAGACCGTGCGCAAGATCAATCCGGACCTGATTATGTGTTCGATTTCGGCTCTCGGGCAGGATGGCCCCCTCGCCCACTTACCCGGCTTCGATATGATTGGGCAGGCCTATTCCGGGGTGATTTCCATGACCGGCGAGGAACACGGGCCACCCTATTTTGCCAACCTGGCGTGGGGGGATATCTCCACGGGGGCACACGCCTACGGCGCGGTTGTCACCGCCCTGTTCCACAAGGAGCGCGGTGGTGGCGGACAGCATCTGGACATTTCCCTGCTGGATGTGATGTGCAGTTACCACGAGATGAATTTCCAGGTGTATGCCGCCTCGAACGGGGCAATCGTACCCAAACGCACCGGCACACAGCACGGCATGGTGGCGCCGCTGGGTATCTTTAAGGCCAATGATCGCTACATCATTATTATTGCCCTGGGTGCCCAGTGGAATAACCTGGTCAAACTGATCGGCCGGGAAGATATGCTTACCGATCCGCGCTTTGCAACCGCAGCCCTGCGTGGCGACAACAAGCAGGAGATTGTGGAGGCCATCGAAACATGGCTGGCCAAACAGGAGAGCGGCGCAGAAGCGGTGCGTATCCTGGAGGAAAACCACGTGCCCTCCGCGCCGATTCTGAGCGTACCGGAAGTGATGAACCACCCCCATATGAAACATCGCCAGACCGTACGCACGGTAACGGATCGCGCCTTTGGCGAGGTCAGTGTGCCGCGCATGGCGCTGCGTTTTTCCGCTTTTCCGGAACCACTGGAATTGCAGGCGGGCTTTCTCGGGGAACACAACCGCGAAGTGTTGGCGGAGCAGCTGGGTTATTCCGACGAACAGATCACCGCATTGGAACAAGCCGGCGTGCTGGGCAGCGAGCCGCTACCCGGTTAACCCGGTGTCCAGCGGCGCTTATTCTTTACGGGCGCTTATCCTTTACGTTGGTAGACAGGCGCAGACGCGCCTTCAGGGTGACACGCGCACCGCATGGGGGGTGGACAAACTCATACGCCAGGGCGCATAGCGCGGGTTTTTACCGGAGTACACCCAGCCACTGATTTCCACGGTTTGACCGCGCCAGGCCTCCACGTCGAGGCGCGAGAACGAAGCTTGCGCAGCAGGATTGATTACGCCGGTGACGCCGCCTTCCAGTTCCACCCACCAGGTTTTGGCAAATTTAATCTCGGCGATGCGACCAGTTACCCGCTGATAGCCCCCTTCTTTGACGTCCCTGGCTGGCGTGGCGCGGGAATCCCGCCACAGCCCTCGTTGCTGCCCACGGGCGACTTCTGCCACGCTGGCAAGGCAATCCGCCAATGTAGTATTGGGCAAAATGGCGATGTGGTAGGCGAGCCCCTGGCGCAGCAGATGGGTTTCCGCGTTGGCGCCATCGTGGCGGTACAGGTGCGCCAGTTCGCGGCCGTAGCGGTCACGGCGCTCCCGGTCGTACAGCAAGGCAACCGGCTGTCCGTCATCCAGATGTCCGTCATCCAGAAAGGTTTGCAGGGCGTTGCGGGCGGCCTGCGCATAGGGTTGATCCGGTGCGCCGTTGTGTCCCAATTCCGGCGCATTGATGCCCAGCAGGCGTACCCGTCGGCCGTCCGTGAGGGCGACCGTATCGCCATCGAAAACTTTTTTTCCCGTCGCGGTAACCGTTTCGTCGTAGGGAGCGCAGTCGATCTCCACCGTCCCGCCTGCGGCCAGCGGTACTTCCGGTGGCGTGCAACCAGTGCAACTGACAAGCACAAAAAATGCGCCGAGGAGCGTGGTCCAGGGCGCATTCGCGCCGCCTCGAGAGGCGGGGGTAAAGCTGTTACTTGGCAGCTTTGCCGCGGGGTGCAAAACGTTTGTTAAAGCGATCAATACGGCCACCGGCATCCGCAGTTTTTTGCTTGCCCGTGTAAAACGGGTGGCACTGGGAGCAGACGTCGAGGTGAATACTGTCTGCCAGGGTGGAGCCCACCTCAATGACGTTGCCACAGCTGCACGTTGCGGTCAGTTTGCCATAGGGGGGATGAATGTCAGCTCTCATG
>JBFJKD010000350.1:0-2196 GCA_041635095.1 Porticoccaceae bacterium | reverse complement strand
GATGGTGTTCGGCTCCATGAGCCAGCTACCCGCAGCGCAACAATATTACGCCGACGTAAAAAGCCGCATGGGCGCAGTGGGTCGCACGCCGGAACAAATGAAAATATTACCCGGCTGCTTTGTGATTATCGGCGACACAGTGGCCGAGGCGCGTGCAAAAAAAGCCAAACTCGATAGCCTGGTCGATCCGGTTAGCGGCATGGCGTCGTTGTCTGTGCAACTCGGTTGCGATGCTTCCCAATTTGATCTGGATAAGGTGTTGCCGGAAATACCCGAATCCAATGCCAGCAAATCCGCGCGGCAAAAATTAATCGATTTGTCCAAAAATGAAGGTATGACCGTACGCCAGCTGGCGCAGATGATCGGCGGCAGTTTTGGCGTGCTGGAAATGCTTGGCACCCCGGCCACCATTGCAGAGCAAATGGAGGAGTGGCTTATGTCGGAAGCTTGCGATGGGTTCAATATTATGTTCCCCTTTCTGCCAGCCGGTATGGATGATTTTGTCGACAAGGTGGTGCCCGAGTTACAACGAAGGGGCCTGTACCGCACCGAGTACGAAGGCAAAACCCTTCGGGACAACCTGGGTATTCCGCGCCCCGAAAACCGTTTTTTTAAAACCAATATGTAATCGTCCTTTCCTAACCACTTTTTTCGGAGATTTGATATGGCAACATACGTGATTGCTCAGGCCACCACCAAAAACCCAGAAAAGCTCGCGGCCTACGGGCAAGCGGCTGGCCCCACCATAACGGCATACGGTGGCGAATTTTTTATGCGGGCGCCCGTTCTGGAAGTGCTATGCGGCGACGCCAGCTTTGAACGCTTTCTAATGATCAAATTCCGCGACGCCGAGACCGCCCGCGCCTGGTACAACAGCGATGCTTACCAGGCGCTTATTCCAACGCGTAATGAGGGCGCGGATATTTCGTTGCTATTAGTGGAAACTGCGGAATAGGTCTGTATTGACCTGAAGTCGTGATCGCAAATCCGGTTGTCGCAGAATTGAATGAGGAGAAAAACATGTATACGGCAAAACAATTATCGCTTCTGTGTGTATTCGGTATCTTCAGCATGTTGGCGTTGACTGCATCCGCGCAGTTGCTGAACAAAAAAGTACTGTCTCTGAGCGATGCTAAAACGATCGCCGCCGCCGGGGAGGTCGAGGCAAACAAACTGAAATTGAATGTGGTAATCGCAGTGGTGGACGATGGTGGACATCTGATTTACCTGCAACGTGCTGACGGTGCGCCCACCGGCAGCGTCGACGTAGCCATAGGCAAGGCGCGCACCGCAGCGGCATTCAAACGGCCGACCAAAGTGCTCGACGATATGGCCACTACACGGCCGGCAATCGCCACTCTGCCCAACACCGTACTGCTGGAAGGCGGCGTGCCAATTATGGTCGGCGAACAGGTGGTCGGCGCCGTTGGGGTGAGTGGCGCTTCCTCGCAACAGGACGCACAGATTGCAGAAGCGGGTATTAGCACTTTAAAAAAATAGCTCGCGCCCTTTCGCCACCAACGCCTGCCAACAGAGCCCGGGCTTAAGGCGCCGCTCGTGAAATACTGTCGCGAGCTGTGCCTTTTATATTGTTTATATTGTTGGTGCGGGCAACCACCGCGTGCGCTTCAAATTACAACTTGCAGCCTGACAGCATCAATTTTCAGGTGGCCCACCAATCATCGGATCCCACTGCGCTTTGCCAACTAGCGCACGACCCAGGGCTTCGTAATTTTCGTCACTCACGATTCCGTGCTGGGTACCCGTATAGATGTCGCGCAGGCATCGTTGCAGGGGATGAGGACGATACAACGCCACACCGGTGCCATAACGATAGGCGAAGGTAGCAACCTCCGCTGCGACTTCGGTCACATAGGTCATGGCGGCACGGCACTCGCCCCATTTGATCAGGGACAGTGGCTTATCGTCGCAGGTGGCTTCCCACACCTGATTCAGAATATCCAGGGAATAGGCCCGCGCACCAGCGAGTTTGCAGGTAATCACCCCCAGCTCTTTGTGGAACACGCCCCGATCTCCTAACGCAACGCCGCTCAGTTTGCGTTTTTTGGTGTTTGCGAGGGCGACAATTTCCGCCAGGGCGCGCTTCGCCACCCCTAATGCAAACCCGGCGTGACAGGCCGCCACGTAGCCGTACATCGGTAGGCGATACAATGCGCCACCGCGCTGTGGCGGATT
>JBFJKD010000349.1:0-2198 GCA_041635095.1 Porticoccaceae bacterium | reverse complement strand
GAGTAGTAGCGGGAGATTATCTTCCAGCCCACCAAAATAATTGGCGACCAGCAAATGAATATTCGACGTAGTTACATACTGGTAAGCGGTGGTAAATGCCGTTTGCCAGTCCACGCTCAGGTCCAGGGATAAAATCGGCTCGTCGAGCTGTACCCACTCCACTCCCTGTGCTTTTAATCGCGCAAGAATTTGCACGTAAATGGGTAACAAACGATCCAGCAAGCGCAACTTGTCGAGGTCCGTGCCGGGCATTTTTCCCAGCCACAGATACGTCAACGGGCCAGGGATAACCGCCTTAACCCGGTACCCCAGGGCCTGTGCTTCCGCCACCTGGTCAAACAGCCGGTCAGAGGACAAACGAAAGTCCTGTGCGCCGCTAAACTCCGGAACGATGTAGTGATAATTGCTATCAAACCACTTGGTCATCTCACAGGCCGTTACCGGCTCGCCACTGGGCGCACGGCCACGGGCCATACGAAAACAGGTGTCCAGTGCGCTTTCATCAGTCCCTGGAACAAAACGCTCGGGAATCGCCCCCAGTGTCACCGACCAGTCGAGAATATGGTCATAAAAGGAAAAGTCGCCGACTGGAATCCAGTCGACCCCGGCGTCTGCCTGTTGCTGCCAATGTCGGCTGCGCAGTATTCGCCCCAGCTCTTCCAGTTGTGCCGCGTCGATGTCCTCGCGCCAATAACTCTCCAGTGCTTTTTTCAACTCCCGCTGTACGCCAATACGCGGATAACCCAAATTGTGTGTGACAGTCACCTCTTAAACTCCCTGATTATGAAAACAGACGCCGTTGCGGCCCGACACTTCGGACGAACCCGGGGCATCTCGACGTTGCAGGAAGTATGGGATAGGCTTAAAATTCGATCAATTTCATAATTCTTATAGTTATCATGAGAATAATTAACAATGTTTCTGGACACTAAACACCTGCGAAGCCTGCTCGCCATCTACGAAACCGGCAGTATGGTGCGCGCTGCCGAACGCCTGCACCTCACGCAGTCGGCTCTGTCGCACCAGATCAAAGCCATCGAACGCCACTACGACGTGCCGCTGTTCCTGCGCAGCACCAAACCCCTGACGTTAACCCCGGCGGGACACAAGGTCGTCGCCCTGGCCCAACAAGTGTTACCGAGTATCAGCGCAGCGGAAGATCAACTAAAACGGTTTAGCGAGGGTGAAGCCGGTCGCTTGCACATCGCCATCGAATGCCACGCCTGTTTTGAATGGTTGCGACCGGTGCTGGTGGACTACCGCCACCAATGGCCCGACGTCGAAGTCGACATTCGTATGGACGTGAGTTTTGATCCACTGCCATCGCTGCAGCGCGGCGAGGTGGATCTGGTGGTTACTTCTGACCGCAGTGATTCGCCCAATATCGTCTGCGAGACCCTGTGCGATTATCAGGCCCTGCTAATCATGGCGCCGGAACATCCCCTTGCCAGCAAGGTCTTTATCGAACCCGCGGATCTGGCCGACCAGACTCTGATTACCTACCCGGTGGAAAGACAGCGTCTGGATATCTTTCGGCATTTCCTGCAACCCGCTCAGGTGGAACCTGCCAGTGTCCGCCAGTCCGAACTGACCGCAATTATTCTACTGTTGGTCGCCAGTGGAAAAGGCGTGACGGCCCTGCCCGACTGGGTTCTGGACGATGCGCACCACAGCAACAGCCTGACGGCAAAACCCCTGGGGGCCGAAGGTATGTCAGGCACCTTGTTCGCTGCGGTGCGCACCGCCGATAGTACGGCGCGGTTTATCACGGATTTCATTGCGATTGCGCGCCACTACCACAACCGCCGCAAACCCTGAGCACAGGAACAGACCCGGCCTATGAATTTGTTGTTGCTCAGCGCGGACGACCTGATAAGCCCCAACTGCGCTCGCTTCAGTGACCGTCGGGTGCAACACCTGAACACCGTGCTTAACGTGAAGCACGGGGACACCATTAAAGTCGGAATAATTAACGGCGCGATCTGTGCAGCGCATATCCGCCATCTCGATGCCACCAGCGTCGAGCTGGAACTAGCACCGGAACCGAAACACAAATCACCGCCACCCGCGCTGCCCGTTACGTTGATTGTCGCCTTACCACGACCAAAAATGCTCAAGCGAATCATACAAACCAGCGCCACACTCGGCGTCAAACGGCTGCATTTTATACATAGCTACCGCGTCGAAAAAAGCTATTG
>JBFJKD010000348.1:0-2203 GCA_041635095.1 Porticoccaceae bacterium | reverse complement strand
GGCCAGTTTGTCCATAAAGAAACGACGGCTGTAGTCGAAGTCATACTTCTTGATATGCATTGTCACCCCTCCATACTTTCAATAGTTGCTAACAAACTAGCAGTTAGTAGTTAACGTATTTGTGGCAAATTATTTATAGTTTTATACCTTTTCCAACTAGCGGGTATTCCAAGCGTTGTTATGACTGCTATTTCTACTACATAAATACTGCTTATTCAAGCTATACATGAATATATATACTTTAACTTTAATCGTTCTCCGCACCTGAGCTTAGCCTCGCCCATTACGCCCGCAAATACACAACGGCCAGGTGCGTACTGGATTTACAGCTGTCCACCCACCGCAAAAACTCAGGCACAAAAAAAGGCCGACACAGTGTGTCGGCCCCGCAATTTACCTGCCTGACCGGTACCCCTGAAGGCACCGGTGGCGAGTGGTGGCGCTAGAACTGATAGGTCAGGCGCAGGCTCACGTCGTCAGACCACTCGATGGGCTGAAAGATAGTGGCGTTATCCTTGGAATCGACGAAATTGACGAAGCCTTCAACGGTCCATTCCGCAGAAGGCTTGTAGCGCACGCCGGGCTGCACCAGAAAACCGCCGTTCAGGTCGTACAGCACCGACAGGTCGGCACGCCACACCAGGTTGGGGAACGGCTGCTGCAGGGCAAATACCAGGCCATCCCAGCCGCGATCGTCTTCACCGCCACCGGGTCCTTTGTAGCGATCCCCGCCCAGGCCACTTAAATGGCGGCCAAGCAGGTCGCTTTCGGATTTGTGCATCCACTCAAACACCACAAACGTCGCGGGAAAGGCATTGCTAAAGCGGTGGTACTTCTCAAACACCAGACCCGTTACCCATTCGTCTTTTTCGAGGAAGTCGTGGCCCAGATTGGGGTTGGTAAAGGTTTTATCCGGAGTGTAGGTCCCCTCGAAACGCACCACCAACTGGTCGAGAAAGGTATCGGGTTCCGCATAAAAGATGTAGTTAAACCCGAAACCGAAGACATTTTCGTAGGCATAGGTCGCCTCGAGATCCGCACCCAATCCACCCAGCGCCGTAAAAAACACGTCCAGGGTCGGCATCGAGGATGCCACATCGGTGAAATTATAGGTACAGGTCGCGGGATCCGGAGCCGTGCAGGTGCCCGGTGTTACGCCAAACGCCGTCAGGATCTTGAAAAAGCCGTCATCAAACGCAAAATCCTCGCCAAGCGCATTAAGGGCGTCAAACCCGTTCAGGCCGGACAAAGCGGCGGTGTCAAACCACTCTGCCGCACTGGCCACCCCATAGGACTGGGTCTGAAATGGCTGAGTGGAAAAGCCTGCAAACCCGGGAACTGCATCCAGAGCAACCTGACCGCCGGGCAGCCAGCGAAACACCGGATCCGGGTTGGTGCGGCTGACGGCGAAGAACTGCATGCCGAGATTACCGATGTCGCCACGTACCCGCAGCCCGGTATTCCAGCGGTCATCCACTTTATCGAAACCCATTTGATAATCCGGGACGAAAGCATGGGCGACAACGTTGTAGGCGGAGTTGCGCGCCGGCAAGGTACTGGGCTGGAACATCTGGGTAAAGACTTCGAGGGACCAGTCAGTGTTTAAACTGTAGTTGACGCGGATACCCGGCGCTGCCTGACGTTCGTCCGAATACTCCTCTGCGGCAAAATCCAGGAATAAATGCCGGGTCAGGTCGAGGCCGTTGGGAACGTCCGCCACGCGGAAGAACAGGGACTCGCCCCAGGCGATCTGCTGTTGCCCTACGCGGACCCACAGGGGACCGGACGCGTAGTCAATATAAGCGGCTGGCAGATCGACAAAATAGTCGTCGTCGCTGATTTCCAGAATCTCCGCCTTGCTGCCGTGCACATTGCGCTCAAACTGGTTCACATCGCCGTAATCGGCAAACACATCGGGCTGGTAGTAGCCGCGCACCTTGACAAAACCTGAAACATTTTCGGAAAAGCCCAGAGTGAAATCCACCTCGGCCTTGGTGGCCAATACGTTCCAGTCATTGTCCTGGAACTGGTCGCCATCAATTTTGCCCAGGTATGAACGGTCGGCAGCGACAGTGGCGCCATCCGGAACAAGCCCGCCGGTGACAACATTGAGCGTGTCGTACAATCCGCCCGGCGCAACGGCTGCCCCGGTGGCGCTGGTGTTAGGCACCAGTACGCTGTCGAAACGCGCACCCTGCCGGTT
>JBFJKD010000347.1:0-2204 GCA_041635095.1 Porticoccaceae bacterium | reverse complement strand
GCAACTCTTTATCAGCGCCAGCCATATCACCCAGTTCAAAATACGTTTTCCCGAGCAGCCACCGCGCCTCCCCATGTGCCCCGTCTTTCCTTAACGCGTTTTTCAGTTCGATAACCGCGGCCGACACCTCGCCCTTATCTAAATACTGTCTGGCGTTTTTTACATAGTCTTCAGCAGTAGTATCAGCGCCACAGCTAACCAGCGAACACATAAGAATGACGACAGTAAAAACCCACGCCACATTCCTCATCATTTCCATCCTTGTCAAAACGTACCAAGCCTGAAAGGCACTGTATCAGAACAGTAAACTTTTGCCAGAAGCACACGCCTACCTTTGCCCCGATAAGCCGACAAAAATACACCTCTCCTACAGACCTGATAAGTCAAGACATAGTAAACCGTGTATGCAAGCCAGTTGTCGATCGGCGCAATTTCCGTCAGCAGCCGCCTATAATGTTGGCCTGGCCCTTACTTATGACAAGGCATACGATATATGGACGATGGATCGCGACCCGATGGATCAAAAAACCTGTCTGCGCAACAGCGCGACAGCAAGCCACGCATACTCTTTGTTGCCGAAGCCGTAACACTGGCCCATGTCGCCCGCCCCGCAGTGCTCGCGGCGACACTGGACAGATCCAGCTATGACGTGTTCTTTGCTGCCGACCCACGCTACAAACATTTGTTTCCGGAGCTCGCCGACTTACATCACGACCTGTGGTCAATCAGTAGCAAGGCATTTTTAAATTCTCTGGCAAAAGGACAGCCCCTGTACACCAGCCAAATACTAGAGCGATACGTACTCGACGACCTCTCGCTGATAGACAGCATTGAGCCGGATCTGATCATTGGGGATTTTCGTTTGTCGCTATCGGTTAGCGCCAGGTTAAGAAACGTTCCCTACGCAGCCATATCGAATACCTACTGGACCATTGGCTCGAATAATCGGTATTCGGTACCCCAGTTACCGATGACAAAACTGCTCGGTGTAACCCTGTCCCAGCACCTGTTTACCTGGTCACGTCCGCTGGCCTTTGCACTGCATTGCATCCCGCTTAACAGCGTCCGAAAAAAATACGGTATGACCAGCCTCGGCCATGATTTACGGAAGATCTATTCGGATGCTGATCAGGTATTACTGGCCGATATGGCCGAATATTTCCCAGTGGCGGATACTGCCAAAAACCACCGCTACATCGGCCCACTACCCTGGTCTCCGCGTGATCAAGCGCCACCGTGGTGGGACAATATTGACCGTGCAAAGCCGATTGTATATGTGAGCCTGGGTTCATCCGGGCAAGTCGATCTACTGCCCACTGTACTGGAAGCACTGGCCGCTCTTCCTGTCACGGTTATCGCCGCAACGGCGGGGCGGACGACGCTGTCCTCCGTACCCAGCAATGCCCACGTCAGCGAATTTATTCCGGGTGACAAAGCTGCCGACATGGCCTCCCTCGTTATCTGCAATGGCGGTAGCCTGACGACTTACCAGGCGATACAGGGGGGCACACCCGTTCTTGGCATCGCCAGCAATCTCGACCAGCACCTCAATATGTCTTACCTATCGGCAGCCGGGATCGGCGAAGTCCTGCGCACAGAAAAAGCCAGTCTCAATGAGATACGGGCCCTGGCCGCAAGATTGCTCAACCAGGCCCACTACAAAACTGCCGCGCTCAAGGCACAACAGGCTGCGCATGGATACAATGTCCAGGCGCGGCTCGCCAGCCTGGTAAAGGACATGCTCCGCGGTGAACCGCCGCAGCCGCAGTACAATTGAGGCTCGGCAGCCGAAACGGACTGCCCGGCCTGATAAAACAACAACACCGCCGAGGATATAAACCATGCGTAAAATCAGCCTGAGCCAGATTCTGTTTTTCCAGATCCCCCTGCTGAGCGCCTTTGCCCTTGGCATTCTGACCACCATCCTGCTGCTCGGCAACCTGCCCCTGGGGGACTTCCGGGGCGTGGTACTCATCTTCGCCGGAGTTATTTTTGTCTACCTCTACGCCTTCCTGATCTACCGCATTTTTCTCCACGTTATGCCACTGACAGAAGGTTACCTACCGGAGGGGTCGCGAGAGGAGTTCATCGCTCAGGTTAATGTTCTGTTCTATCTTCTTCTATTCAACTCGCTGATTAGAACGCACTTTCTTCCTGTTCCGCTGATGCGGGTCGTGTACCTGGCCCTGGGCGCCCGGCTGGGT
>JBFJKD010000346.1:0-2234 GCA_041635095.1 Porticoccaceae bacterium | reverse complement strand
CGTCCACCAGCCCGTAGGCCTTTGATTGCTCGGCGTCGAGGAAGTTGTCGCGCTCGGTATCAGTACTGATCCGCTCGACCGTCTGCCCAGTATGTTTGGCCAGCAACTCATTGAGTCGTTCCCTGATTTTCAGAATTTCCTGGGCGTGAATAAAAATATCGCTGGCCTGACCCTGCGCGCCACCGCTCGGCTGGTGAATCATGCAGCGGGAGTTGGGCAACGTGTAACGCTTGCCCGCTGCACCAGCCGCAAGTAAAAAGGCACCCATACTGGCGGCCTGACCGATACACATGGTGCTCACATCCGGCTTGATAAATTGCATCGTATCGTAAATCGACAAACCAGCTGTGACCGACCCGCCGGGCGAGTTGATATACAGATGAATATCCTTGTCCGGATTCTCAGATTCAAGGAACAACATCTGGGCAACGATCAAATTCGCGGTGTAGTCCTCCACCGGCCCCACCAGAAACACGACCCTTTCTTTTAACAGCCGCGAGTAGATGTCGTAGGAACGCTCACCCCGGGCGGTCTGCTCGACGACGATGGGGACGAGTCCACCTGCTGCGCGGGTTTCGAAGTTGGACTTGTATTGATCCTGACTCATAGTGGCTCTCTAGCGGGTCTGAACTACGGAAGGCGAAGATATGCCTGCATTGTAGTCAGGTGGGTGGATAAGGCAAGCGAGCACCAGCCAGCTTGCCACGACTTTCCCTATATCGGTTTAATTATTCGTTTTCTGAAGGTGCGCTGGGCGCGGGTTGCGGATCCGGCTTTATGGCGTCTTCGTAACTCACCTCTTCCTCGCTCACCTGAGCAGCGTTGAGCACGTGTTCCACTACCTGATCCTCGAGTACCGCAGATTGTATACCACCGAGCAATTGCTCGTTTGCGTAGTAATATTTGACCACTTCCTGTGGTTGCTCATAGGTGGCGGCGAGCTGCTCTATCTGTTCGCGCACTTTCTCTTCTGCGACCTTCAGGTTCGCACTGCTGACAATTTGCGCGATCACCAGACCGAGCGTCACTCTGCGACGCGCCTGCGGCATAAACAAATCGGCTGGCAACATATTCTCGTCGATCCCGCGACCGCCGCCGCCGAACTGTGCCATCATCTGCTGCCGCAGTGCCACCACCTCCCCATCTAGCAATGCCCTGGGTAACTCAATCTGGTGGCGTGCCAGTAGCTCATTCATCAACCGGGTTTTTACTTTATTTTTTATGGCCGTTTTCAGCTCGCGCTCCATATTGGCGCGAATTTCCTCTAAAAATTTCTCCTCGCCTCCACTATTTATACCAAAACGAGCAAAAAATTCGTCGTTCAATTCAGCCAACTGCCGTTCGCGTACCGCGTTGACGGTAATCGCAAACTCTACCGCCGCCCCACGCAACTCTTCGGCCTGGTAATCCTCTGGAAAGCTAAGTTTGACAACTTTCTGGTCGCCCGCCGCCAGGCCAATAATCGCATCCTCAAAGCCGGGAATCATCCTCCCCGAACCCAATTCAAGATCCGTGCCCTTGGCGGAGCCACCATCAAAGGGGACGCCGTCGCGCGTGCCCGCGTAATCGATACTGACCTGATCATCTGTCTGCGCGGCCCGCGACACATCGACCCAGGTGGACTGCTGCTCGCGCAGATTTTTTACCATCGCGGCGACGTCTGCATCGCTAACTGTCGCGACGGGGCGCTTGATGGCGATGTCAGAAAAATCTGCTACAGCCACTTCCGGGTACACTTCGAATACCGCAACATATTCCAGATCGCGGCCCGGCTCGTCGGTAACCGGTTCGATAGAAGGCCGCCCCGCCGGACGCAAATCCTGCTGGGTAACCGCTTCGTAAAAGGTTTTGTTAACGATTTCGCCAACGACTTCCTGCCGCACACCCGCCCCGTAACGCTGACGCACCACCTTGAGCGGCACCTTACCCTTGCGAAAACCGTCAACGCGGACGCTTTGTACCGCCTTTTGCAACCGCGTTGTCACTTCATTGTCTATTTCGTCTGCGGGCACACCTATCTTCAGGCGGCGCTCCAGGCCAAACGTTTGCTCAATCGAAACCTGCATGTATTTTCCTCGTTGCGCGGTAGGTAAATGGTGCTTGCCAGGTATTGTATTTCGGGGGTGTTAATGTGGCACTGCTCTCAGTCAACCCACGATGCGAACCCCTTCGTCCAGACGCTACCTTAATCTTAAAGAATCTCTCGGGAGAACGGTCGTATGGCGAGTGGTGCG
>JBFJKD010000345.1:0-2240 GCA_041635095.1 Porticoccaceae bacterium | reverse complement strand
GACAGTCTGGCGGAGCCATTTGTCCTGAAGGTTAGCGACGGCGAATGCCACGAAATACACATCGGTTGCAGCATCGGCATTGCCATTGCGCCAGAAGATGGCAACAGCGCAACCGAACTACTTAACCGCGCGGATAACGCCATGTACGCCGCCAAGCAAGCCGGTAAAAACACCTACCGATTTTTCAGTGCGTGCGACAACACCTGAGGTTGTCGCCACCCATTTTCATCGGCCGTTTATTTACTACTCACTGAACGGGTTGCGCACAGGCTATCGAGCGGCCCTTCGAGCGCGGGCCAGGCATTGTCCAGCAAGCGAGCCTGGGCGGCAGCGGTAGGGTGAACGCCATCGGCCTGCAATAACGCGGGGCGATCACCAACACCCATCAGAAAGAACTGTACGAACGCTACGTCGCGCTGCTCGGCAACAGTTTCGAATACCTGAGCAAATGCCCGTTGGTAGGCTGCGCCATAATTTGGCGGCATCAACATCCCCAGTATCACCGGTATCCCGCCAGCTTCACGCACCATGTCGACCATGCGTTGAAAATTGTCCTGCATATGTACCGGGGACAGGCCACGCAAACCATCGTTACCACCCAATTCGATGATCACGATCTCGGGATGGTGCCGTTCGAGTAACTGCGGCAGTCGAAACAGACCTCCGGCGGTGGTTTCACCGCTCACCGAGGCATTTTCCACCGCGAGCCCCGGGCATTGCTGCGCCACGCGGGTCGCCAGTAATTGTACCCAGCCATCGCGCTTGTCAATGCCGTAGGCTGCACTGATACTATCCCCCAGCACGAGAATACTCGCCGCACCAGCCCACTGGCTGTAACACAGCGCACCCAGCACCCAAACGAGCCGTAACCACATGAACCAATCCCCTTTGCTTGACGTTCGCGACCTGGGTAAACAGGTATCCGGGCCCGATGGACATCTGACCCTTCTGGACGCGGTGAATTTTACCCTGTTATCCAGGGAAAGCCTCGCCATTACCGGTCCCTCTGGCAGTGGCAAATCTACCCTGCTGGGACTGCTGGCTGGACTCGATGTTCCCACCTCCGGCGAGGTACTGCTCGGTGGCGCGCCGTTCAGCGCCCTCTCGGAAGACGCCCGGGCGGTGCGCCGCGGCGAGTTGTGCGCCTTTGTTTTTCAGAGCTTTCACCTGGTGGATGATTTAAATGTACTCGAAAATGTGTTGTTGCCGCTGGAATTAAACCACATTCCCGACTCCCTGAATCGGGCACGACAATGGCTGGAGCGGGTGGGTCTCGGACATCGTCTAAAACACTTCCCCGCCACATTATCGGGTGGTGAACAACAGCGCGTTGCTTTGGCACGCGCGTTTGCGGTGACACCAAAGTTATTGTTTGCCGACGAACCCACCGGCAGTCTCGACCATGCCAATGGCGCACGTATCATCGAATTGCTGTTCGAGCTGAATCGTGAGGCCGGTACCGCGCTACTACTGGTCACCCACGATGTGCAACTGGCAACCCGCTGTCAGCGACATCTGTGCCTGGAACAAGGTCGGCTCTACGAAAGTGCGCTGGAGAGCGCGCAATTATGATCGCGGCCACCTTGCGCGCCTGGCGCGACAGCGCTTTTCGCCTGCTGGCGGCAGCGCTGTTCATCGCCACCTTCGCTCTCACCACCATGCTGTTGTTAAACGCCGAGCTAGCCCAGCGTTTTGCCCTGCGCACTGCCGAATTTCTGGGCGGCGACCTGCAATTGTCCGGCACGCAACCACCTCTGGCACAGCAAACAGCTGTCATCGCCACCGCGCGGCACGCCCTCGTTGTGGATTTTTCAACGGTAGTGGTACACGCCGACCGCCTGTTGCTGGTGAGCGCACGGGCGGTGGACAACTACTACCCGCTGTACGGTCTGCTACAGGTCGCCAATGATCGGTTTGCCCCTGCCACCGCCCGCCAGCAAGGCCCGGCACCGGGGGAATTGTGGGTTGCGGACCAGGTGCTCGATCAATTGGGCATCGCACCCGGCACGCGCCTGACCGTGGGCAACCAGGAATTAACCGTAACCGGCGTGATCCGCCAGTTACCGGACCAGGGCGGCGGTTTTTACAGTATGAATCCACGTATTTTGCTGCATCAGGACGATCTTGCGGCGACCGGAGTTCTGGGACCGGGAACTCGAGTATTGTACCGGCTGCTGGTTGGTGCCCCCAGCGGCGCCATTGCTGCGATGCACGCCCGGATTACCCCCTCATTACGCCCG
>JBFJKD010000344.1:0-2249 GCA_041635095.1 Porticoccaceae bacterium | reverse complement strand
GCCTGCTCGATCCCCATGTTTACCAGGACGAAGATATCTATCAACTCGAGCTGGAACGAGTGTTTGCACGCAGCTGGTTGTTTCTTGCCCATGAATCGCAAATTCCCAACGCTGGCGATTTTTTGGCTACATACATGGGCGAAGATCCAGTTCTGGTGGTACGACAAAAGGACCGATCAGTCGCGGTGTTTATGAATCAGTGTCGTCACCGCGGTATGCGTTTATGTCGCGCGGACGCAGGAAACGCCAAAGCGTTTACCTGTTCCTGTCACGGTTGGGCCTACGATATTGCGGGCAACCTGGTGGATGTGCCTTTCGAAGGGCGGGCCTACGGCAAGGTTGATAGAGCGCAATGGAGTCCGATTAAGGTGCCCTGCATCGCTAGCTACAAAGGTCTGATATTTGGTTGTTGGGACCCACAGGTACCACCCCTTGAAGAATATCTGGGCGACATGAAGTGGTACATGGAGTTGATGTTTGATCGCGTCGAAGGCGGCACCGAAGCGCTGGGTGGCATCCACAAATGGGTGATTGACTGCAACTGGAAATTTGCCGCGGAACAGTTTTGCAGCGACATGTACCACGCACCCTTCAGTCACATCTCGCCAGTGATCGCCGCCATGCCCCCGGGTCAATCCAGGTCGGGTCGCGTGGCCGATGGAAGGTCGCCAGTACAGGGATCCCAATGGACACGGCACTGGTTTTTTTCTGAACGCGCCCGGGTTTCTGCAGGCGTTGCTGGGTGAAGAAGTGGCCACCTATTACGAGCAAACCTCACGACCGGAAGCGATGGCGCGCCTCGGAGAGGTGCGCGGTGCGCAAATGGATGGCGCCCACATGACCGTATTTCCAAGTTAGTCGTTCCTGCCGGCTATCAATACGCTGCGCGTGTGGCATCCCCGCGGGCCGGGGCAGATCGAAGTATGGGCGCTGAGCATCGTCGACAAGAAGGCCCCGCCACAGATCAAGGACGCTTATCGCAAAGCGGTGTTGCGCACCTTTAGTGCGGGCGGTATTTTGGAGCAGGATGACGGCGAGAACTGGACCGAAATTCAGAAAATTTTACGCGGACACAAAGCGCGGCAAACACTGTTTAACGCGCGCATGGGGTTGGGTAACGACCGTTACGACGATCCGGATTTACCCGGTAAAACCAACTACGTCTATTCGGAAATGGCGGCGCGGGGCTTTTATGGCCGCTGGCAACAGATGATGATGGCGGCCAGCTGGTCTGATCTCACCACTGTGCCCGACACGGGAGTGGCGCGTAATGCTTAAACTGATTCCCGGTAGCGCACTCCCTAATCCCGCGCCAATCACCCCTGAATTACAACAGGAAGTCGAACAGTTTCTGTATCGCGAGGCGGCGTTGCTCGACAATCGCGAATTCGAAGACTGGTACGATCTACTTACGGACGACATCCACTATTACATGCCGACGCGTTACGCGCGCACGCGGCGCGAAACGGCCAAGGAACTTTCACAACCCGACGAAGCGGCGTTGTTTGATGAAGATAAGGCCAGTATGGGTCTGCGTATTCGCCGCCTGGCGACAGGGCTGGCCTGGGCTGAAGAGCTCCCATCCCGCACTCACCGCATGGTCAGCAATGTACAGATTTATACCACGGATAGCGCAGATCAGTATGAGGTGGAGTGCTGTTGTATGCTGTATCGCAATCGCCTCGAACGTCAGACTGATATCTATGCTGGCGCGCGTCGCGACCTGTTGCGGCGCAGTGATAATACACAGCGGTGGGTTATCGCACGCAGGGTCATCGTACTGAATCAGGGTATGTTGCTGGCCAATAATATGAGCGTCTTTTTTTAACGTTTGGTCGGCTTCTACCGCCAGGGGTGGACGCAGTGGCGCGAGTTGCTATCCTCCAGAACTGTTGCTTTATCGATCACAATGTATATATTTAAATTGGGTGCATAACCCATATCCCGCGTAACTCACGCATTGCTTTTTGTTTTCAGCATTGTCGATCAGGTGATGCAAAACGACAGCAGCGTCGTCCAAATTTTTAACGTAAAATTTTTTTGCTCCTGGTGCTCGCGTTACCAGGCGTTCATCACAATATTGTTTTCCATGTCCTTAAATTCGTCGAATAACCCAATCCGTAGTTAAAGTGTTTTCTTGGAAAAACTATCGGACCTAATAATTATTAACAAAAAAATAATATCAAACCATAGCTATTGCGCTCGATGTCGCAGGATGCCTAAAATTCATAGATAAAACAAACGCATAT
>JBFJKD010000343.1:0-2264 GCA_041635095.1 Porticoccaceae bacterium | reverse complement strand
GCCGCGCCGCGCCGCGCCGCGCCGTCTGGCTGGGCATCAATCTGTTTACCGCCATTATCGCCTCGGCAGTTATCAATGTGTTCGAGGGAACGCTGGAGAAGGTAGTGGCACTGGCGATCTTAATGCCTATCGTCGCCAGTATGGGCGGCGTCGCAGGCAGCCAGACCCTCACCGTGGTGGTGCGCGGTATGGCGCTGGGGCAGATCAGCCGCAACAACTTGCGCTGGTTACTGGGCAAGGAATTTGTTAGCGGCGCGATCAACGGTATGCTGTGGGCCACAGTGATCGGCTTTGTGGCCTCCTACTGGTTTGATGATTACAAAATTGGTTTGATTATCGCAGCCGCGATGTTGATCAATCTGTTAACCGCTGCGGTAGCGGGCGCCCTGTTGCCCGTACTGCTCAAATCCGTAAAAATCGACCCCGCCCTGGCGGGTAGCGTGGTGCTCACCACGGTGACCGATGTGGTGGGGTTTTTATCGTTCCTCGGCCTGGCGACTCTGGTATATGTCTGATTTTGACGTCGACGACGACCTCCCCGAGCGCCCCAGCAAGTCCGAGCTTAAACGGCAAATGCTGGCGCTGCAGAAAACTGGCGAGGCGCTACTCAATCTCACGGCGGCGCAACTGGCGGAGATTCCCCTGTCGACCGCCATGCGCGAAGCCCTCGAACTGTCAAAAGCGCTGAAGCATCGGGAAGCAAAGCGCCGCCAACTCCAGTATATCGGCAAGCTGATGCGCACCGAGGAACACGAAAAAATCGCCGCCGCCGTGGCTGAACTGGATGACAAAAGCCGTTATTTCCGTCAACGCTTTCACCACATTGAACAGCTTCGCGAACAGCTTATCGAAGACAGTGACAACGCCTTCGAAGCGGTACTCGAACAGGCGCCGACTATCGACCGGCAACGTCTTCGACAACTGATACGTCAGGCGCAAAAGCAGCAAACAGCGAAGAAACCGGGCAACGCCAGCAAAAAGCTTTTCCAGTATTTGCGCGATGCCTTACAGTAACCCATCGTTGTAACCGTCGAGCGACCGGGCAATGCTCCGCATACCCCAGTTTCCGGCAGCATAGAAAAATTAACGCAACCCGGGGGGAACACCGTGACCGAGCACATCAAAACCGACATCGAAGATGGTATCTGTACGATCACCATCAACCGGCCTGCAAAGAAAAATGCCCTGCTCAAAGAAATGTATCAGCGCATGGCCGACGTGATAAAACAGGCGGACACCGATCCGGCCATGCGTGTCATTCTAATTACTGGATCGGGGGGTAACTTTTCTGCTGGCAACGATCTGCAGGACTTTCTGGACAAGCCGCCCGGCGATGAAAACTCGATTGTGCATCAGTTTCTGCTGAGCCTGGCGGCCACCAACGTACCATTGGTAGCCGCCGTAGAGGGCATGAGTGTGGGGGTCGGCACCACCATGTTGCTGCATTGCGATTTTGTGTATGCGCACCCCGACACACGCTTTATTTTACCCTTTATCAACCTCGCTCTGGTGCCGGAAGCCTCATCCTCACTACTGTTACCGCAAATGGCTGGCTATCATAAAGCGGCCGAGCTGCTGATGCTGGGGGAACCTTTTGACGTGAATACCGCGCGCGACATCGGCCTGGTGAGCGCGGTGTGCGAGCCCGCGCAACTGTTACCTACCGCGCGCGCTACGGCCGCCAAGCTCGCAGGCAAGTCCCGCAGTGCGTTGCGCCACACCAAAGCGTTGCTGCGCCGCCCGGCGGAACCCCTGTCCGAGCGCATGTACGCGGAGATGACCGTGTTTATGGAGTTGCTCAAATTACCCGCCTCGCGGGAAATCATGACGGCATTTGTGGAAAAACGTAAACCCGACCCGAGTAAGCTGGATTAGTTGGCGGAAACCGCAGCCATGCATATCTCTCTGCTACAGGATCTCGAACAACTGTTGGGCCCGGCCGGAATCACGTTGAATCCCGATCTGGATCCGGTGGGTAACTGGCGCAACTACCCCTACCAGAGCACAGTTCTGGTCAGACCTCAATCCACCGCCGAAGTCGCGCAGGTGATGGCCCTTTGTCACCAGGCGCAAACCCCTGTGGTGGTATACGGCGGCGGGTCGGGGCTGGTGGGCGCCACTGCCACCTCGCCCCAGGATATTACCCTGTCTCTGGAGCGCATGAATACCATCGAGGATATCAACACCATCGAGCGCACCATGACCGTACAGGCCGGGACGGTACTGCAAACTATTCAGGAGGCAGCGGCCAGCGAAAATTTGTT
>JBFJKD010000342.1:0-2265 GCA_041635095.1 Porticoccaceae bacterium | reverse complement strand
TTACGCAATAATCTTGGCTACCACACCCGCACCCACCGTGCGTCCGCCTTCGCGAATCGCAAAGCGCAGACCTTCTTCCATCGCTATCGGCGCTATCAACGTGACCGTCATCTGGATGTTGTCACCCGGCATCACCATCTCAACCCCTTCCGGTAACTCACAGGCCCCCGTCACGTCGGTGGTACGAAAGTAAAACTGCGGACGGTATCCCTTGAAGAACGGCGTATGACGACCGCCTTCATCCTTGCTCAAGACATACACCTCGCCTTCAAACGTGGTATGCGGCTTGATGCTGCCCGGCTTGGCCAGTACCTGCCCACGCTCTACGTCTTCGCGCTTGGTGCCACGCAACAGAACCCCTACGTTCTCCCCCGCCCGACCTTCGTCCAGCAGCTTGCGGAACATCTCCACACCCGTACAGGTGGTGGTCGTCGTGTCCGTAATCCCAACGATCTCTATCGTATCCCCAATCTTGACAATCCCGCGCTCTATCCGGCCTGTCACTACCGTGCCACGACCCGAGATGGAGAACACGTCTTCGATCGGCATCAGGAACGGCTGGTCGATCGCACGCTCCGGCTCCGGAATGTACTCGTCCAGGGTCTCGACCAGCTTCTTCACCGCGCTAGTGCCCATTTCGTTGTCGTCTTTGCCTTCCAGCGCCATTAGCGCCGAACCAATGATGATCGGAGTGTCGTCACCCGGAAAGTCGTACTGGTCCAGCAGCTCGCGAACTTCCATTTCCACCAGTTCCAGCAACTCCGCGTCGTCGACCATGTCCGCCTTGTTCAAAAATACAACAATGTACGGTACCCCAACCTGACGCGACAGCAGAATGTGCTCCCGGGTTTGTGGCATCGGACCGTCCGCCGCCGAGCACACCAGGATCGCACCGTCCATTTGCGCCGCTCCGGTGATCATGTTCTTCACATAGTCCGCGTGGCCCGGGCAGTCAACGTGGGCGTAGTGACGCTTGGCAGAGTCGTATTCCACGTGCGAAGTGGCAATCGTGATCCCCCGCTCCCGCTCTTCCGGTGCGTTGTCAATCCCGTCAAAGGATATCGCCGTGCCGCCCCACGTCTCCGCGCACACCCGCGTCAGCGCCGCCGTCAGTGTCGTCTTGCCGTGGTCTACGTGTCCAATCGTGCCGACGTTTAAATGCGGCTTCTTACGCTCAAATTTCTCTTTAGCCACGTGACTATCCTCCCGTGTGTAAGCCTGTGTTGCGCGGCTGGCGCGCTATTTGTTTTTACCGATGATTTCGTCCGCAATATTTCGCGGCGCTTCGGAATATTTTTTGAACTCCATGGTAAAAGTCGCTCGACCCTGGGTCGCGGAACGCAAGTCAGTGGCGTAGCCGAACATTTCACCGAGCGGCACTTCGGCAGTAATTACCTTGCCGCTGCCGCCGTCGTCCATACCGAGAATCAAGCCCCGGCGACGGTTCAAATCGCCCACCACATCACCCATGTTTTCTTCTGGCGTAACCACTTCGACCGCCATGGTCGGCTCCAGCAACACCGCGCCGCCATGCACTGACAATTGCTTGGTGGCCAACGAACCGGCAATCTTAAACGCCATTTCACTGGAATCGACGTCATGGTAGGAACCGTCGTATACAGCGGCTTTCAACCCCAGCAGGGGATACCCGGCCAGCACGCCGTTTTTCATCTGCTCTGCAATACCTTTTTCGACGGCGGGTATGTATTCTTTGGGTACTATGCCGCCCACGATTTCATTGACGAACTCCAGCCCTTCACCACCATCTTCCCGGGGGGAGAATCTAATCCACACGTGGCCGTATTGACCGCGACCGCCGGACTGACGCACAAACTTGCCTTCAATTTCGCAAGTGTTGCGAATCGCTTCGCGATAAGCCACCTGAGGTTTGCCGATATTGGCCTCCACGCTGAACTCGCGGCGCATACGGTCAACCAGGATATCCAGGTGTAACTCACCCATGCCGGAGATGATGGTTTGACCACTCTCTTCATCCGTGCGTACCCGGAAGGAAGGGTCTTCCTGCGCCAGCTTGCCCAGCGCAACACCCATTTTTTCCTGGTCGGCTTTGGATTTTGGTTCAACCGCCACCGAAATGACCGGCTCCGGAAACTCCATTCTTTCGAGAATAATAATGTTATCGAGGGAGCACAGCGTATCCCCGGTGGTCACATCTTTCAGCCCAATGGCAGCGGCGATATCGCCAGCGCGAATCTCCTTGATTTCTTCGCGCTGGTTGGCATGCATTTGCACCATGCGACCAAT
>JBFJKD010000341.1:0-2276 GCA_041635095.1 Porticoccaceae bacterium | reverse complement strand
TTTTTCCGCATGCTCCCACTGCGCCCAGTGTCCACATTTACTGAACACATGCAGATCCGCATCGGGAATACCCCACAAAAACTTAAGCCCGTGATCGAGAGGCACAAAACGATCATCCCTGCCCCAAATGACTAATGTACGTGCTTGCACCTCCGACATCCGAGAACTGAAATCGGTGACGATTTTCGGCGCCTTCGCAATGCTTTTCATAAAATTTTCGAGATGCTCTGGCTTGCGCATCATGTTTTCGTAGCGCCCCTGAATTAACTCGTCGCTCATCAGGGACGGATCGTAAACAAACACCTGAATCATTTTTTTCAGCAATTCAAAAGACGGATTTTGATATAACGCGACTAACAGCTTAATACCTTCCAGCGGCATAGGGGAGAACAGACTTTGGCCGCCGCCACCGGCACCCATTAGCACCATTTTTTCCAGGCGATCCGGATAGGCTAACGCGAAACTAAGCGCCGTGGCGCCGCCCATGGAATTACCCACCAGGTGCGCCTTTTCAATACCCAACTCATCCATAAGCCCCTTCACGGCTTCTGCATTGAGTACGTCGCGGGGCTTGTCAGCCACCACGGTGTCAGACTTATTAAAGCCCGGACAGTCCAGTAAAATGGTTCGATAGTGCGCCGCAAAAGCGTCCACATTACGGGAAAAATTGCTCCACCCTGCCGCACCTGGTCCGCCACCGTGCAGCATAATGACGGTCTCTCCGCTGCCCGCTTCGTTGTAGTGTAAACTTAGGCCAATATTTTTGGCGCGAACCGTTTTACTGGTATTCGCTTCGGTGAATGATGCCATTTGAGGTGTCTCCATTTTTAGTTAATAAACTGTGTGGCGCTATATTCTTTATCGACAACCTGTTGCCGCTTTTACTCTTCCGCTTGTGCCGGGGCCGGATTTTTATAATCCATGAGCAGCGTGGACGGAACTGCAACGATAAAATCTTCCACGGTAAACATACCGTCGTTTTCGGTTTTTAGTAGTGCCTTCGCTTCCACTGGCTCCGAGTAAATGGACACGCGTCCTTTTTCGGCGTGAAATATTTGCCCATTGATGTCGCTGGCCGCGTCGGTTCCGAGATAGCAAATAAAAGGCGCGATGTATTCGGGCCCCGGCATGGCAATCAGACTTTCATAGCGCGCTTTGGTAATCAGGCCCGCTTCGTAGCGCTTTTTCATACCCTCGATAACGCCCTGATCCAGCGTCATACGGGTAGCGGCCATAGGGCAAATGGCATTTGCGGTGACGCCGTAGCGACCCAGTTCCCGGGCCAGCGCACGGGTAAGACTGACAATGCCGCCCTTTGCCGCGGCGTAATTCGCCTGCCCCACACTGCCGCGCCAGGCGTCCGAAGAGAAATTGATAATCCGGCCGGAGCGCTGACCACGCATCACCTTACTGGCGTGGTGACACATATTGTAGTGGCCCTTTAAATGTACGCGAATGACTGTGTCCCAATCGTCTTCGCCGAGGTTCCAGATCATGCGTTCGCGCAACACGCCCGCGCAATTCACCACCATATCGAGACGACCGAAATCGGCGATACACCGGCCGATAATATCGCTGGCTGCCTGGTATTCATCCACCGGCAACATACAGGCACTGGCGGTTCCACCGAACGCCCTGATTTCGTCAACCACCTGTTGTGCAGGGGTTCCTTCAATCTCGTGCCCACCGCGATCGGCGCCGGGGTCGACCACCAACACGCTCGCGCCCTGTTGCGCCAGCGCCAGCGCAACTGCACGACCAATGCCGCGACCCGCACCGGTAACGACGGCGGCTTTGCCCGATAAATTTTGCGGTACCGTCATTAGTTACCCCCTACGGATTTTAACAATGCAGTTGTGCGCGAGATGCCAGCGGCCAGCGGGTCAGTTTTTGAATTTGGCCCCATCAAACCAGGCGATACGCAAATGTTCGCCCTTTTCATTCACACCCATAAAAGTTCCTGCGTGTGAAACGCCCTGTCTGCGTGCTTTGGTCAAAATAGCGCTTTCGGTAACCGTAAAAAGCCATTTTCGGATACGTCCACGCCGCTCACAAATTGTTGGTTCAGGTGTTGTCTCGATGCAATTACCAGATCTGTTCCGATGTGTTTACGACGAACCGCTTCCGCAACAAAGTGTCGATAGTAGTACACCACGTTATTCAGTAACCGCGGCGGCGCCATTTTCACCGCGGTGCTCACAGCGACGATATCCCCTGTCTTGTTTTCTCGGCAGACCACCAGACCTGCTGGACTCGCCGCGTCGCAAGTTGTGCGC
>JBFJKD010000340.1:0-2284 GCA_041635095.1 Porticoccaceae bacterium | reverse complement strand
GTATAATAGCAGACCAGCAACCATAGCCTACCACCCTCCGTGAATACCATCGACCCCACCAGTTATACGCAACAACTACAGGATAAATTACGCGCTCTCAAAGCGCTGTTGCAGGGCATTAACATGCCGGATGTGGCGGTGTTTGCATCCGCACCACTGCATTTTCGTATGCGTGGGGAGTTTAAGGCCTGGCATCAGGACGACACCGTACGCTACGCCATGTATCGTCCTGGGCAGCGCAGCCAGCCCTATGTGATTGACGAATTTGTTATCGGCTCGCCGCGCCTCTGTGAACTTATGCCACAACTGCTCATGCAGCTGAACGCCGAGCCGATGCTGAGAGAGCGACTATTTTCCATAGAATTTCTCACCACCCATAGCGGCGAGGCGCTGGTGACGCTGATTTACCATCGCCCATTGGATAGCGAATGGGAAGCCAGTGCCCAACGGTTAAACACCCTTCTGAGCGCGGATATCGTGGGCCGTAGCCGCAAACAGAAAGTGGTTATTGGCCGGGATTTCGTAGTTGAAGAATTAACCGTGGCTGGCAGATCTTATCGATTTCAACAAATTGAAAGCGGCTTTACGCAACCCAATGCCGGGGTGAATCGAAAGATGCTGGAGTGGGCTCTGGCGCAAAGCGCGTCCCTGGGCGGTGATTTACTGGAACTATACTGTGGCAACGGCAATTTTACCGTGGTGCTTGCGCAAAATTTCACGCGGGTGCTGGCGACCGAAATTGCCACTGTCTCGGTAAATGCTGCGCGCTACAATCTGTCGATGAACGCTGTCGAGAACACCAGCATCGTGCGTATGGCCAGCGCTGAGATCGCCGCCGCACTGAATGGGGAGCGACCATTTCGCCGCCTGCAAGATATCGATTTACCCAGCTATGTATTTTCCACAGTTTTTGTCGACCCGCCCAGGGCCGGACTGGATGGGGAAACGCTGAACCTGGTACGTCAATTCGATAATATTCTGTATATTTCCTGCAATCCAGACACTCTTAAAAACAATCTGTTAGCGCTGGCGGATACCCACGTCATTGACAGCTTCGCCATTTTCGATCAATTCCCCTACACGCCTCATCTGGAGTGCGGCGCACTATTGCGGCGCATAGACGCCAAATAGACGCCAAATTTTTAGGTGGCGGCGACTAATCATCCAGCAGTTGGTGACAGGCTGCGATCACGAAATCCCGATAATTCGCTTCAATGCGCAAGCGTTCCAACGTGTAACGTTTTTTATCCGCCGCAGACAGTGCCTGCCAGCGATCCAGTATCGGGATATGCGCCGCCGCCTCCGCAACCTGGGTAAACACCTGGCGATGCAGGCTAAAGCGATGACTTTCGTGCAGCTGTTGCATCAAATAATCAATACGCATACAGGCTTCGGTAACGGTCAACTCATCCGCCACGGTCGCCCGCGCGAGAATTTCAATACTCTTGTGAGCCCGTTCGGAACGTGCGACGGCGTCCTGTTGCCGCAACCCAGCAGCCCGTTGTTGGGACACATCGAGTGCCCGCAGCTTGCATTGTAAATAGATTGCGTAGCCGGCAAGAACACTAATGATTAGCGCTGCTAAAATCCAGTAATACATCGTTGTTCCCACAAGCAGAAATAAATAACCGGCCAGTGCCTGCCTGTTTAAATAAGTTGCGCAGAGCGCAGGCCGATTAGCCCCACCACAATCACCACAAACGATACCAGGCCACTCAACAAAACCGTATTGGCCGCCATGCGCGTATTGCCACCGAACAACTGCACGAACACCACGCTGATAGTGGCGGTCGGCGCGGACAGCAATAGAAACAATATGCCAAGCTCCATCTGTCGCAGCCCCAGATAATAACCGACGGGTACACCCACCAGGGGTGTTAACAGGGATTTGAAACAACAGGCTGCCCAGGCGCCAGCGGAGGGACTGCGCAAGTGGCCAAAATCGAGCGCCGCACCCACATTGATTAAAATTAACGGTACCGTGAGCTGGCCCAGTAAATTTCCGGTCGCCACGATCAGGGTGGGTATCGGCAGTTCCAGAAACCCAACCCCCGTACCGAGCACCACACTGATAATAATTGGATTTCTGACAATGTCCCGCCAATAGTTACCCGCACCGCGATCCGTTGTTTGCGCGTAATATTTCAATACGCCAACCGAAAACACGTTATTAAAAATGATAAACAACCCGATCAATAGTGACGCAAGTGCTATCCCTTCTACGCCGTAGATAGTTTGCGACAGCGCCAGGCCCGACACCAGAATATTACCGCGCACCGCGCCC
>JBFJKD010000339.1:0-2288 GCA_041635095.1 Porticoccaceae bacterium | reverse complement strand
GTGGTATCTCGCTGGCAGTCACTCTGCCACGCAGATCCGCTCCACCCGCGGCGAAGCCATCGATCCAGAACTCGGCGGCAAGTTCGGCCTGGGTATCACCTATTTTAGCCACCAGCTCGGGAAACAGTTCCTCGGCAACCACACTCAGCGGACCGCTTAAATTAACACTGTCCAGGCGCAGATAACCCACACCATCCAATCCGGACAAATTCAGTCCAGAGTTAGCTTCGACGATCAGGCGCGCGGAATCCCGCTGTTTATCGAGTGCCAGCGCCGCCTCCAGGCGGTGAAATCCGGCGCCATTTTCCACGGCCAAATCGGTGGCGAAGACTTCCACCGTTCTACCCGAGTAAAACTGGGCCGCCAAGGTGAGCTGATCAATGCGTATTCGGGAACTGAGCAACAAGATGTCACGCGCGCTGTCCAGGTCGTTGACATTACCCCCAACGTCCCCCACCGCAAGTCCCTCCACGGTCCATCGACCTCGCCCATCTTCAACAATAGTTAAGCGCACCTCACCGATAACCAACTCCCTCCACACCGGATTGCCACTGAACAAGCTGCGCAGCAGATCCATCTCCGCAGTGATCTGATCCACCCAAATAGCAGGCGTGAGATGTCGATCGTCCGGGAAAATAGCTAATCCACGCGCCGTCAACCTTGGCGTCATGCCCACCCAGTGCCCGGTCAGTTGCTCAACCTGCAAATTAATGCCAAAACGTTCGGTAAAAAAGACGCTGACGTCGTCCCGGTAATTGTCCAGAAAAGGGAGGAATTGACGCCCCAACACGACGATGACCGCGTAAAAAATAATCGTAAACGCCACCAGCCACCCGAGATAACGACTCAGATGGAAGGTGGCACCACTAATTTTTTTCAGCATCACGATAAGCTATACCGGAATAATGTCGTATTGTTCCTGCGAGTAATGCGCCTCGGTGCGGAACTCTATCGGTCGCGCGATGCACTCCTCGAGATCGGCAACATTGGCGGAATCCTCGTCAAGCAAACGGTCGATAACCACCTGCGACGCCAGCACCACCAGTCGTTGGCATTCGTAAACACGGGATTCGCGAAGAATTTCGCGATAAATTTCGTAACTGACCGTTTCCGCAGATTTGATATAGCCGCGGCCATTACACGCGGGGCATGGATCGCACAGCATTTGTTGCAGATTTTCGCTGGTGCGTTTGCGAGTCATTTCCACCAACCCCAGTTCCGAAACCGCGCAAATACTGGTTTTTGCCTTGTCTTTAGCCAGCGCCTTTTCCAGCGCTCGCAATACCTGGCGGCGATGCTCTGCATCTTTCATGTCGATAAAATCGAGGATGATAATGCCGCCGAGATTGCGTAGCCGCAACTGCCGAGCAATTGTTCCGGCCGCTTCCAGGTTTGTTTTGAATATGGTTTCCTCGAGGTTGTGATGCCCCACAAACCCTCCGGTATTAACATCCACCGTGGCCATCGCCTCAGTTTGATCGATTACCAGATAACCACCCGACTTGAGCGGAACCTTGCGCTCCAGCGCGCGAGACAATTCGTCTTCGACACCGTAAAGATAAAACAGCGGGCGCTCACCCTGATAATATTCGATCAAGGGCGTAGTTTCAGGATGAAAACAATCCGAAAATTTGCACATTTGCTGATAGGTTTGCTGACTGTCTACGCGGATTTTTTCTATTCCGTCCCGCGCCATGTCCCGCAAGGTGCGCAGCGGCAGAGGGAGATCTTCATAGATACAGCGCGGGCCCGGCGCACCCCCGAGCTTTTCCTGTACGTGCCTCCATAGCCGATTCAGGAAACCCACATCCATACGCAACTCATCTTCAGCGACACCTTCCGCGGCGGTGCGAATAATATAGCCATCTTGTATGTCGCCGTATTCGTTGAGCGCTATGCGTCGCACCGTGTCGCGCAAACGATCCCGTTCCTCCTCGTTATCAATACGCTGCGACACACCAATATGCTCTACACCCGGCATATACACCAGATACCGGGACGACACCGACAACTGCATCGACAGACGCGCCCCCTTGGTGCCAATCGGATCCTTGAGAATCTGCACCGCGATGTCCTGCCCCTCGCGCAACAACTGACCAATATTTCTCGATTGCGCGGCACCGGAGGTTTCTCCAGCCTCGCGTGTGCGCACGACATCATCAACATGAATAAACCCGGCCTTTTCCAGCCCCAGATCGACGAAGGCAGCCTGCATGCCCGGTAACACTCGCACCACCTTGCCTTTGTACAGATTACCCACCAGGCCGCGGCGCTGGTTGCGCTCAATC
>JBFJKD010000338.1:0-2336 GCA_041635095.1 Porticoccaceae bacterium | reverse complement strand
TGCTGGCAGACCTGCAGGCCCTGCTGGACAACCGGGAAATGCAGTTAGAGTTGCTCAAGGACATGATGGCCGACCGCAAATTGACGCGGGATGTTGCCGTGGCCGGACTGCCCATCACCAAAGGCTGGATGTCATCCGGGTATGGGATGCGAAACGACCCGTTTAACGGGCGCAAAGCGTGGCACAAAGGGGTGGATTTCGCCGGTAAAATGGGCGCAGAAGTGGTAGCCGTGGGTGCCGGCATTGTGATTCGCTCGGAACCCCATAAGGGTTACGGCAATTTGATCGAAATTGATCACGGCGACGGTCTTATCACTCGCTATGGACACAATAAAGCGAATCTGGCAGCCCCTGGAGAGCTGGTAAAAAAGGGTCAGGTCATCGCGCTGATGGGAAGTAGTGGGCGTTCCACCGGGCCACACGTGCATTTTGAAGTGTATAAAAATGGCCGCGTAGTCGATCCAGCCAGTTATATTCATCGCACCGTTCTATAATTCCCCCCGCTAAACTCCCGTATCCAGCGTCGCCTGGATGGTTATCTATGACGTCACTGTGAACCCATTGTGACAAGTCGGCTTAATGAATTCGCGCGAGACAAACAACATGATCGGTAGTGTATTACGTAAAATAGTTGGCAGTAAAAATGATCGCGAACTGCGTCGGCTGCGCAAGACAGTCGCGGCAATAAATGCACTCGAAGCAGACCTTCAGGTCCTGAGCGACGCGCAATTGCGGGCAAAAACCGCCCAATTTCGCGCGCGTCTGAGCGCCGGTGAAACCCTGGATGACCTGCTTGTCGAAGCGTTTGCCGTGGTCCGCGAAGCGGCGCGGCGCGCCATCGGTTTACGCCATTTTGATGTTCAGTTGGTGGGCGGGATTGTGCTGCATCAGGGAAAAATCGCCGAGATGCGCACCGGCGAAGGTAAAACGCTTGTCGCTACCCTGCCAATCTATCTCAACGCCCTCGCCGGGCGCGGTGTACACCTGGTGACGGTCAACGACTATCTGGCCAGTCGCGATGCCAGGTGGATGGCGGCCGTTTACGATGCCCTGGGCATGAGCGTGGGTGTTATTCAGTCGTTCGCCGGTGCCAGTGTTGCCAATTCATTTCTGTACGTCGGTGACGAAGCTGGCGGCCGACTTGAACCCGCAGCGCGCAGGGACGCTTACCACGCCGATATTACCTACGGCACCAACAACGAATTTGGCTTTGACTATCTGCGGGACAATATGGCGTTGCGCCTCGAAGATAAATCGCAGCGCGATCTGGCCTACGCCATTATCGATGAAGTGGATTCCATTCTAATTGACGAGGCGCGCACTCCGCTGATTATTTCCGGCGCGGTGAGCGATAGCTCGGCGCTGTATAAACGCATTAACGCGCTGGTGCAGCTACTGCGCCTCGAAACGGAGGACAAGCCGGGCGATTTCACTATTGATGAAAAAACCCGGCAGGCGGAGCTGACCGAGCAAGGCCACGAAAAAATCGAAGGAATTCTTGTAAGTGAAGGCTTACTTTCAAAAGACGACAGTTTGTATCAGGCTGTTAATTTAAATTTGCTCCACCATATTCACAATGCCCTGCGCGCCCACCATTTGTTTCACCGGGATGTGGAATACATTGTGCAAAACGGTGAGGTGGTGTTGATCGACGAACACACCGGACGCACCATGGCAGGCCGCCGCCTGTCCGAAGGCCTGCACCAGGCGATTGAAGCCAAGGAGGGGACGCAGATTCAAAGCGAGAGCCAGACGATGGCGTCCACCACCTTTCAAAACTATTTTCGCCAATACGGCAAGTTGGCGGGCATGACTGGCACGGCGGATACCGAGGCGTACGAATTCCACGAAATTTATGGCCTGCAGGTGATGGTGATTCCCACTAATCAGGCGGTGGCGCGGCAGGATCTCAACGATTTGATTTTTCTGACTCAGGAAGAAAAATTTCAGGCGGTCGTGGAAGACATTCGCTCCTGTGTCGACAAGGGTGCGCCGGTGCTGGTGGGAACCGCGTCCATCGAAACGTCGGAATTATTGTCCGGGTTTCTAAACAAGGAAGCTGTGAAACACCAGGTTTTGAACGCCAAATTTCACGAAAAAGAAGCGCACATTATTGCCCAGGCAGGGCGACCCGGCACCGTCACAATCGCGACTAACATGGCGGGGCGCGGCACGGATATTGTGCTGGGGGGCAACTGGGAAGCCGAGCTCGCCGAGCTGAAGAATCCGAGCGAGGTGGACATTGCACGGGTCAAAGAGCAGTGGAAAGCGCGCCACGAGCAGGTTATCGCGGCGGGCGGGTTACATATTCTCGGCACCGAGCGGCACGAGTCGCG
>JBFJKD010000337.1:0-2339 GCA_041635095.1 Porticoccaceae bacterium | reverse complement strand
CGCCCAGATAAACCGTGACCTGACCGAATGTTAGTGATGGGGTGTTCATGGCTTTTGATCTCCAGGTTAATCGGCTTGTTCCAAGAATATCAAAATGGATGGTATCAGGCTAAGGCGGTTTATATGAGCGCTTCATTCTCTGGGCTGCGGGTAGCACCTGCCCCGGGCAAGATCTGCCATATCTTGTGTTCAGCTACCGAGATAAAACGACTTATCTTCAGCTAGAGATTGGCTGCCGATACAGTAGTTGGGGGCTTTAGCTTAGGAAAGGCAGAGGCCTGGCAAAAAGGAATATCGGTGTCATGTCCAGAAAAAGATCTTGTCTGATCTGGATGTGTGATTCGTTCAGGGAAGCTGGGTTCTACGGCAATTTGACCCTACCTCCGAGACCCTGGTTCGCTCGCTCTATCGGTAATATGAGTTGGGCGTCATTGATTTAAAAGTTTTGTGCAACCTGGCGCACAGCTTTTGTCGACCCACCCATAAAAGCCTGAAAAACAAACAGGGCGAAGGCAAATACCCCGATCGAGAACACCACGTCACCCGGGACGCGCGCCCACACTAGCCCTTCCATCAGTGCGCTGTGCATAAATTCAGCAGATCGGGCATACGCGTAGTCATACTTTACGCTCGCATAGGTTTGCCAAAGGCCCTGCGGCAGAAGCGACAGAAATGTCATCATCGCCAGGCCGATATTCAAACTCCAGAACGAAATTTTTAGCAGTTTTTGATTCCATTGCCGCACATCGGTCAGGCCGCGCAAGCAAAATAGCATTAGCCCCAGACCCAGCATGCCGTACACACCAAACAGCGCCGCGTGACCATGATTAGCCGTGGTATTGAGACCCTGCATATAGTACAGCGCAATAGGTGGGTTGATTAAAAACCCGAACAGGCCAGCGCCAATCAGGTTCCACACCAATACCGCGCTGAAAAACATAAAGGGCCAGTGGTAATTGTTTTCCCATAGCATTTCGTGTTCGATTTTGGAGCGATTGTAAGCCTCAAAACCAACCACCATCAGTGGCACTACTTCCAGCGCTGAGAACGTTGCGCCCAGGGCCAGTACGGAAATGGGCGTACCGCTCCAGTACAGGTGGTGAAACATGCCCAGCACACCACCGCCAAGGAAAATGATAGTGGTCAACAGGATCATGGTGGTAGCCACCGATACGCGCAGCAGACCCATGCGCACAAACAACACCGAAATTATGGCCGTGGCAAACACTTCAAAAACCCCTTCTACCCAAAGGTGTACCACCCACCAGCGCCAGTATTCCATAATGGCAATGTGCGTATGCTGCCCCCACATCAGACCAGCGCCGTACAGCAGGCCGATGGAAACCGTGGCTATCACCATCAGAAAAATGAGCGACCCCGAGGATTTATCCCACAGTGCCGGCCACAGGGCGCGCAGCACCAGCGCTACCCACAACAGTAATCCGACAAATAAGTAGATCTGCCACATACGACCAAGATCAATGTATTCGTAGCCCTGATGGCCAAACCAGAAATTGATTTTCATATCGCTTATAAAACCGTGGATCGCCAACCACTGGCCGGCAAATGACCCCACCACAATCAGCAACAGGCTGACAAACAGAAAATTCACCCCAAAGCGCTGAAATTTGGGTTCGTACCCGGAAATCAGCGGCGCCACATACAGTCCGGTCGCTAGCCAGGAGGTGGCAATCCACAGCACCGAAAGCTGCGTATGCCAGGTACGCGTAACGGCGTACGGTAGATAATCCACCAGCGACAATCCGTACAGTCCCTGGCCTTCCACCGCGTAGTGGGCGGTGATGATACCCAGCAATACCTGCACGACGAACAGTGCGGTTACCAGCCAGAAATATTTTGCTGTGGCGCGCATGGAAGGCATCGCCACCGTCCTGGCGATAATGTCCTCCTGGGCATAACCGGCTTCTGGTTGCAGATCCGTCCGCCATACATCGAACTGGCGGGCGTAATACCACACGATCAAGCCAATGCCAGCCAACAGCAGCACGATAGAAAAAAGGCTCCACATTAAAATGCTGGCCGATGGCGTGTTTCCTACCAACGGATCGTGGGGCCAGTTGCTGGTGTAACTGATATCGTTATCCGGTCGATTGGTTACCGCACTCCAGGCAGACCAGAAAAAAAAAGCCGTCAGTTGCCGCGCGTCTGGGGTACTTAGCGCAGCATGCAGTGGCAGCGCGTAATCCTGTCGTAACTTGAGATAACTGTCGCCCTGTGCAGTAAACAGAGCCACGTAGTGTGCGGCGACCGTGTTGATCGCCAGTGCGCGATTGGCACTGATGGTGACGATTTCCGTTGCGGGATCGTAAGTGTTTTTG
>JBFJKD010000336.1:0-2340 GCA_041635095.1 Porticoccaceae bacterium | reverse complement strand
GATGGCGGCGCTGCCGGCATCGGTGGTGATATCGCGAATAAAGGACTGATCGATTTTGAGAATATTGAGGGGCAGGTTTTTAAGGTAGCGTAACGACGAATAACCGGTACCAAAATCGTCGATAGCAAGCTGGACACCGTTGGTCGACAGAATGCGCATTTTTTTTGCGGTTTCCTGAATGTCGTTAATCAACATGTGCTCGGTCAGCTCCAGGGTCAGGGCGTTGTGAGGGATTCCATTTTGTGCGATGGCGTCAAGGACTGAGGTGACGAAGCTCTCCTGCCGGAACTGGCGCGGACTGACGTTGACAGCCATAGTGAACGTCTGTGTATCACCCCTGGTTGCCTGCCATTTCGCCAGCTGGGCGCAGGCGTTATTCAACACCCATTGGCCGATCGGCAGAATCAGTCCAGTTTCTTCTGCGATCGGAATAAAATCCGCGGGCGACACCAGTCCACGCAGGGGATGATGCCAGCGGATCAAGGCTTCAGCACCGATAACGGCACCCGATGAATTGACCAGCGGCTGGTAATGCAACGCCAGTTCACGGCGTTCCAGCGCGCCGCGTAAATCATTTTCCAGTACGAGAAAATTTTGTGTCAATGCCTGCATGCCCGGTTCGTAAAATTCTATTACGCTGGTGCCGGACTGTTTGGCGCGATACATGGCGATCTCCGCCTGGCGTAACAACTCTTCCGCGTCACTGGTTTGCTCGGCAACAGGAAATAACACGATGCCTATGGATGCGGTGCAATGTAGTTTTTGACCGTTAAGTTGGTAGGGCCTGGACAGGGCACTACTAATTTTTTGTGCAACAATACGCGCCTGTTGGGCGGCAGGGTTTGCATCGTTTGCCAGCTCCGACAAGAGGATTACAAATTCATCTCCGGCAACTCTGGCAACGGTATCTTCAGTACGTATGGCGTGTAGCAAACGATTCGCCACCTGCTTGAGTAGTGCGTCGCCCACGGCGTGGCCGAGCAGTCCGTTAACTGACTTGAAGCGATCGAGATTAATAAACAGAACGGCGCTCTTGTGATTATGACGTTGCGTCCGGGCCAGTTCCTGCTGCAGGCGGTCGAGCATTAAGCGACGATTGGGCAGCTCGGTCAGGGCATCGTAATGGGCGTGAAATAAAATGCGTTCCTCGTTACGTTTGTGGCTGGTTAGGTCCCGGCAGTGGGCCACGTAATGGGTAATGTATCCATTCTCGCCGGTTACCGCAGACAGCGACACATCGAGGGGAAAGGTTTCGCCGCTTTTGCGCCGTTCCTGAATTTCACCACGCCAGCGTCCGTCCAGCGCTAGCGTTGATTGCAGTTCGGTCATTTTACCGGCGTGGACATCGCGCGCAAAAAATGTAGGTTTGCGTCCATTAAGCTCCCCGTGGGAATAACCGGTGATGGCATACATGGCGCGATTTGCACGCAGAATTTTGCCCTCGGCGTCAGTGATTACTATGCCGTCGTGTGTTTCAAACGCACTTGCGGCAAGACGCAGATCTTTTTCTGAGAGACGGTGCGCCAGTCGTACGGCGAGAAATTTGATGATTGACCGACGGGTGCGCCAGCCGGTAATCGAGATCATCACCAAAAACAGTGTCACCATCAGGGCCATGGAGTGACGGAATTCCGCGTCCAAAGTGGACAGGCGCATGATCAAGGGAATCAGTGCGGGCAACAGGAACGCAAATAACATTCTCAGTTGAGCTGCATAAACACTGACTGCACCCGCACACATCCCGCCGAGGACAAAAGCAATAAACGTCAGATGCGCCAGACTGCTGGCAGGGTACAGAACGTAGGGCAGACTGCCCCAGATCAGTCCGGCAACCAGCACGTTAATAAATAAATACGTGTCCCATCGCGTCCCGGTATCCAGGTCAACGGGGCTCCGCCGAAATAAAATGTGCAGACCAATGCGTACCACTGAGTTGAATATTATTAGCGCCAGCCAGATACAGATGACAACGGGATTCACATGAGGCCATAGCACAGCAGCTAGAATCCCACTATTGACCAGGGTGGCGAGTACCACCACCGGTGTGGCGCTATACAGCAGGGTCACAAGCTCCTGGTGAAGCTGTGGATTCTGGTTGCGTTTCCAGTCTATCGAGACGCGATCAAAATACTTGGTTATGGGTAACACCCGACAAATCCTTTTTTTATATTTGAGAGTCAGGCCGTGATTGGTTCAGAAGCGCCAGGCCACCAGCTCCCCCGATCAGCCAAAGCAATAATCAAAAACCTGAGTAAGAGAGTTAGAGTAGAAGAACGGATGTCGGGAAAGAAGGAATGTCGGACAAACGGGGGTCGAGGGCCGATTAACGGGTCTTTTTGG
>JBFJKD010000335.1:0-2350 GCA_041635095.1 Porticoccaceae bacterium | reverse complement strand
GTAGAATGCGCCCTCTCCCGGCAGTAGCTGCCAGGGAAGTTGCTTGCTATCCAGAGCTGTGGCCAGCGCTTCCTCAGCTCGGTCCCAATCCTGATCACTGCCCACGCGGCTCGCGGGGCGCGTCGACAGTCGATATATGACCTCGTCGAAACCAAAGTCTCGGTAGATACCATGCAGAAAATCGATGAAGTCCGATACTTCACCCTGGATTTGGTCTTCGGTGCAGAAAATATGCGCATCGTCCTGGGTGAAGCCGCGCACGCGCATAATACCGTGCAGGGATCCAGAGGGTTCGTTGCGGTGGCAGGAACCAAATTCAGCCAGACGTAATGGCAGATCGCGGTAGCTCCGGAGCCCCTGGTTAAAAACTTGTATATGGCAGGGGCAGTTCATGGGTTTGACGGCGTACGCTCGAGCTTCGATCTGCAGGTTGAACATGTCCTCGCCGAATTTGTCCGCATGCCCGGAACGTTCCCACAAGCTGTAATCCACCACCTGCGGCGTGCGTATCTCCATATAACCGTGGGCGTTCTGACAGTCGCGCATATAGCTTTCAATCTGGTTGTACAGAGTCCAGCCACGCGGGTGCCAGAAAACCATTCCCGGCGCTTCTTCCTGAAGATGAAAAAGATCGAGCTTGCGCCCCACTTTGCGATGATCGCGCTTTTCTGCTTCCTCAAGACGCCGTAGATAGGCCTGCAAATCTTTTTTATTGCCCCACGCGGTACCGTAAATGCGTTGCAACATCTCGTTACTGGCGTCCCCCCGCCAGTAAGCGCCCGCGACTTTGGTCAATTTAAACGCTGGAATTCTACCGGTACTGGGCACATGGGGGCCACGGCAGAGATCCGTAAATTCCTGCTGACTATAGAGTGATAGCTGTTCATCAACCGGGATACTGGCGATGATTTGCGCCTTGTAAGTTTCCCCCATACCGGCGAACAACGCGACCGCACTGTCCCTCGGCAGGGTCGATCGGCTAACCTCAATATCCTGCTTGACCAATTCCTCCATGCGCCGCTCGATTTGTTCGAGATCCTCCGGCGTGAAGGTGCGATGATAGGCAAAATCGTAATAAAACCCGTCTTCGATCACCGGACCGATAGTCACCTGAGCCTCGGGGAACAGTTGCTTGACGGCCTGCGCCAACAAATGTGCACAGGAGTGTCGAATAACTTCGAGACCCGCCTCGTCGCGTGCGGTAATAATCGCCAAGGTCGCGTCTTCGTCGATGAGATAGGACGTATCGACAAGTTCGCCATTGACCTTGCCCGCCAGCGCTGCCTGAGCCAGCCCGGGACCAATAGCGGCGGCCACCGCGCCCACGGTAACGGCCTCGTCAAAACGACGTTGTGTAGAATCGGGAAGAGTAATAACCGGCATATTAAATTGACCCTTTCCAGTGGTGACCCATACCAGAGGCCACGTGGCGATAAAGTGTCAGGTAGCAGCCTGCGCGAAACCACCCAACAAGTGTTTGTCGATCAACCAGAGCGCGCGGAGCTACTACACACGCGAAGGTACTAAACACGCTAAGGTACTACACACGCGAAGGTACTACAGCAGTAACCATATTCGAGAACCGTGCCGCGTATAAAGCGGCTTTGCTCTCGATAATTTGGTAGGCACGAGTGGACTCGAACCACCGACCCCCACCATGTCAAGGTGGTGCTCTAACCAGCTGAGCTACGTGCCTGCTGCGAGGGCGCGTAATGTAGCAGTGCACCCTGTGTTTGACAAGTGTCGACGCCGGTACCGGGAAGTTTCAGACGCCGTAACCACCAATTCCGACCCCTAACTCCAATAACCCGTAACCAATGCGGCCATCGGATAGTTGAAACTCAAAAGCGCCTTCGTTTAGCAAATAGCCGTCGAAAGGCCAGTGGCATACGGCTCTGCGTATCGCACTTAGCTGATAATGGGTGCCCTGATCGTCCGTCGCGCTTATCTGCGCGGACACTGCCTTACCCTCGCTGTTGAGTTCTGTAGCGTAGCTGTCGAGGGTCAAGGGACGCACCAGCTTACCGTCGAATGCCCAGCATAAGTCGGCATGGCGGCCATCGACAAAATAAATGCGCAGAATGCCCAGCGCCGTATTGTCTTCAAATACTGGCCACGCCAACTCGTGGTGTGAGAACGCACTCCAGTTACGTATGCCCGTGGAATGATCCCGGTTACCGAAACCTTCTACCTGCCACTCTCGCTCGCGGAAGCGTATGCTGCCCGTCACGCGCCCCGCCTGCTCCAGATGAAATCCCGTGGCAGCATTTTCGGATTGACCAGCCATGGCATTATGAGCTGGCATAATGGCTTCCCAGGCGATATCGATCTTTAACGGTGTCAAGTCGTC
>JBFJKD010000334.1:0-2356 GCA_041635095.1 Porticoccaceae bacterium | reverse complement strand
TGCGGACGGTTTTTTTGATACCGGCGATTTGGCGACTATGGATGAAGACGGCTATATCCGTATTACCGGCCGCTCCAAAGATATTATTATTCGTGGCGGCGAAAATATTCCAATCGTAGAAGTAGAAAATCTACTGTATACCCATCCAGATATTGTGGATTGTGCGGTGGTGGCCATGCCCGATGAGCGTCTTGGCGAAATCGGTTGCTGTTTTGTGACCCTGGAGGAAGGCGCAAGTTTTACGTTTAACGATATGAAGGAATTTCTTATTGAGCGCAAACTGGCGAAAAACTATTTTCCGGAGCATCTCGAAGTAATTCCGGCAATGCCGCGCACTGCCAGTGGCAAAATACAGAAATTTGAACTGCGGCAGATCGCGAAAACCTTACGCAATGCTGCGCAATAAATTCACTAACGTTACACGCCAAAAGTACGAGGAAAATACATGACTATGCCCTGGTTGTCGGAAGAAGACCTGTTTATTAAGGATACTGCAGAGCGCTTTGCTCGCGAACGGCTTAAGGACGGCTACATGGCCCGCGATAAAGTAAATGTTATCGATCGCAATTTATTACGGGAAATGGGCGCCCTCGGACTGGTGGCGCCGACTCTGGGAGAGGAATACGGTGGGATTGGCGGGTCGAGTGTGGTAGCCGGGCTGGTGTGTGAAGCGATAGCTTATGCCGATCTTAGCCTGAGCTACCCCTGCATGACGTCGCCGCTTATCGGTGGTGTGATTCAGGATCACGGCAGCGAGGACATGAAGGCAGATATTCTGCCTAAAGTGGCCGCCGGGGAGATATTGATTCAACTGGGTTTGACCGAACCCCGTGGTGGCTCGGATGCGGCTAACCTGATGGTCAAAGCCGAAAAAAAGGGTGATCGTTACATATTGAATGGGGAAAAAACCTCCATAACTTACAGCGATCAGGCAGAGATGATGCTGTTGTTCGCGCGCACCGATCAAAGCAAGCCTGGTGCTCGCGGCGTCTCTGCGTTTTTGGCCCCGCTCAATGTGCCGGGGGTAACCTGTACCAGTTTCGATGATGTGGGTACCAAACCGGTTGGTCGCGGGCAGGTGTTTTTTGATGATGTAGAAATTCCTGAAACCTGTTTGCTCGGCAAGGAGGGTGAAGGTTTTACCAAGGTGATGGTGGGGTTTGACCTGAGCCGGGTCTTGATCGCGTTACAGTGCATTGGTTCGGCACAGGCGTCGGTTGACGAGACCTGGCAATACATTCAGGAACGCGAGGCTTTTGGGCGCCCGCTGGCTAAATTTCAGGGTACCACCTTCCCACTCGCCGAACACGAAAGTATGCTCGCTGCCGTGCGAGCGCTGTGTTACCAGACCCTGGCGATGCGCGATCGCGGTATCGAGCATACCAAGGAAGCGGCGATGGTAAAGTGGATGGGACCCAAATGGTCCACTGATATTATTCAAAACTGCCTGTTGCTCCACGGCCACTACGGCTACACCATGGATCTGCCTCACCAGCAACGGCTGCGCGATGTGATGGGTCTGCAAATAGGCGATGGTACCGCACAGATTATGAAAACCATTATTGCCAGGGAAACCATTGGCAGCATTGGCGTGGCGTACAAATAGCCTCTGGTTAGCTAAACGTTTCGGTGCGATAATTTTTGGCCGGTACAAGTTAGTACAAACAGATGTCCACTTCCGGACATTCAGCGAAAGGAGAGTTGTATGACAATCAAAGCAGGTGATCAGGTCCCGGAAGGGCGTTTTACCGTAATGAAGGCAGACGGTCCTGGCTCCCTGACCAGCGATGCGCTGTTCAGCGGCAAAAAAGTGGTATTGTTTTCCGTGCCGGGGGCGTTTACCCCCACCTGTTCCCGCGAGCATTTACCGGGATTTGTCGAGCAGGCGAGCGCGTTCAAGGCGAAAGGTGTCGATACTGTCGCCTGCATGGCCGTCAACGATGTGTTCGTCATGGACGCCTGGGGCAAACAGGCCGGGGCCGATGGCAAAGTAACCATGCTGGCTGACGGTAACGGCGATTACAGCAGGGCGCTGGGATTGGAACTGGATGCCAGTGGTTTTGGGATGGGCAAGCGCGGTCAGCGTTTTGCACTGATCGTCGACGACGGCAAGGTGGTCGATGCGCTGATCGAAGAGCCGGGCAAGTTTAAAGTTAGCGCCGCGGACCACGTGTTAAGCAAGTTATAACTGACCTGTGGGTTGCCGGGGTCTACTTTTGGCCCCGGGCAACGCTTTGTCGCAGCTGGCCATAGGCGCATATACTCAATAGCTTCAGCATATTTAGCCGCAGGGTGGAGTTTGCGAAGCCCATTGACGCATCGTTCGCAAATTTTGCGCAATCGGCGGTGAGTTGTC
>JBFJKD010000333.1:0-2359 GCA_041635095.1 Porticoccaceae bacterium | reverse complement strand
GCTGTGTAGCCGCGTGGCTGGCATGACATCCATCAACGACATCGCCACGCGTCCGCCACGCACCCTGGAAGATGGCGAACGGGTGTCACTGGGCAGTCACAGTGTGCGCTGGTTCGACACCCCCCATCTTCCCCACGGCTGGGAATGTGGTTATCTGTTTGAGGAAACCACCAAAACATTGATGTGCGGCGATCTGTTCACGCAGAGCGGCGCCGACCTGCCCGCCGTCACCGAAGGCGACATTCTGGGTCCCAGCGAAGTGTTTCGTAAGCAGATGGACTACTACTCCCACGCGCCCAATACCCGCGCTATGCTCGAACGTCTCGCCGCTACCGAACCCAACACCCTGGCCTGTATGCACGGCAGTGCATGGCAGGGTGATGGCGGCAAACTACTGAGAGCACTTGCCGATGAGCTGGAGTCTTAGTTTGTTCAAGTGACTGACAGATACATCGAGCAAATCGAAGGGTTGGGCGCTAGTTGCGTTATATGGTTTTTAGATGTTGGATTAATTGGTGGGCCCACCAGGACTTGAACCTGGGACCAATCGATTATGAGTCGACTGCTCTAACCAACTGAGCTATGGGCCCTTAAACTTCTCTTTTTGCTGCGCGGCTGTGTCGTTTGCTCGCAATCTTGGGTCACATGCTTTATGTATGTTCCCTCGTCTTGCTGTGCGGCTCCCTGCCTGGCAGAAAAATTCGGCGTCAGCTTCGGTCCATCCGCTGATACTGCGTAAAACCCGCCGCCCCGGCAACAGGGGCGGCATTATAAAAGGCGCGGGAGTAGTTCACCAGTTGTGTTGCGCGCGCCATTTGGTTTATTCGTCGAGAAAGCTGCGCATGTGGTCGGAGCGGCTGGGGTGGCGCAGTTTGCGCAAGGCCTTGGCTTCGATCTGGCGAATACGCTCGCGGGTGACGTCAAACTGTTTGCCGACTTCTTCCAGAGTGTGGTCGGTGTTCATGTCGATGCCGAAGCGCATACGCAGCACTTTGGCTTCCCGCGCGGTAAGGCCGTTCAGCACTTCGCGGGTGGCTTCGGTCAGGCTTTCCTGGGTGGCGGCATTGACCGGGGAGTCGGCGTTGACGTCCTCGATAAAGTCCCCGAGATGGGAGTCTTCATCGTCGCCGATAGGAGTTTCCATGGAAATGGGTTCCTTGGCGATTTTCAGGACTTTACGAATTTTGTCCTCCGGCAACTCCATACGCACACCCAACTCTTCAGGGGTGGGTTCGCGACCCATTTCCTGAACCATCTGACGGGAGATACGGTTAAGTTTGTTGATGGTCTCGATCATGTGCACCGGAATACGAATGGTGCGCGCCTGATCCGCGATGGAACGGGTAATGGCCTGGCGAATCCACCAGGTGGCGTAGGTGGAGAATTTGTAGCCGCGCCGATATTCAAATTTGTCCACGGCTTTCATCAGACCGATATTGCCTTCCTGAATAAGATCGAGAAATTGCAAACCGCGGTTGGTGTATTTTTTGGCGATGGAAATCACCAGACGCAGGTTGGCCTCGACCATTTCCTTTTTGGCGCGACGGGCTTTGGCTTCGCCGATGGACATACGCCGGTTGATATCTTTGATCTGGGTGACGGTCAGGCTGCACTCTTCTTCAATGACCAGCAGTTTTTGCTGATGGCGCTGTACGTCTTCCTGCATCAGTTTGATCTGGCCAGCGTAGGGCTTTTTACGACGCGCCAGATTACTGATCCATTTGTCGTTGCTTTCGTTGCCGGGGAAGCTTTCGATAAAGTCTTCGCGCGGCATTTTCGCCTGGCGTACACACAGGGCCATGATGGCCCGCTCCTGCACACGGATTTTGTCCAGGGCGCGACGTACATCCACAATCAGCGGGTCGAACTGGCGCGGCGGCAGTTTCAGGTATTTGAACAGCAGGCCGAGCTCTTCGAGATTCTTCTGCGTGGTTTTATGGTTGCGGCCCTGGCGGGCCAGTGAACGTTTGGTTTTTTCGTTCTGCTTGCTGATGGCGTCAAAACGGCGCACGGCTTCTTCGACATCGAGACCACCATCGTTGTCGCTGCTCGAATCGTCGTCGCTATCGTCGTCGTTATCGTCGTCGCTGTCGTCCTTGTTTTTCTTTTCGTTTTCCTGAAGATTTTTCAGAATGCTCTGTTCGAGGGCGGACGGTACGTTTTCAACCGGGTTCAGGTAGCCGGAAATAATATCCGTCAGATTGCGCTCGCCGGTAGCTACCAGCGCGTATTCGGCAAGAATCTGGTCAACCGCCGTGGGCCATTCGGAGAGGGCGGACATGATTTCGCGAATACCTTCCTCGATGCGCTTGGCGATGGCGATCTCACCTTCCCGGGTAAGGAGTTCCACGGAGCCCAT
>JBFJKD010000332.1:0-2359 GCA_041635095.1 Porticoccaceae bacterium | reverse complement strand
TAAGAAAATTGTGGACCTGCTTGCGGCGGACGAAGTGCTGCCGGTGGATCTGCGCAACCGGTTTATTTACTACGTGGGCCCGGTCGACCCGGTGCGCGACGAAGTGGTGGGCCCTGCCGGCCCCACCACCGCGACCCGCATGGACAAGTTCACCCGCACACTGCTGGAGCGCACCGGGTTGATTGGTATGGTGGGCAAAGCGGAGCGTGGGGCAGTGGCGATTGACGCTATTCGCGACCATAAAGCGGTTTACCTGATGGCGGTCGGTGGCGCGGCCTACTTGGTATCGAAGGCGATTGTGGCGGCGCGGGTCGTGGCGTTCCCGGAGTTGGGTATGGAGGCGATTTACGAATTTGAGGTCCGGGATATGCCGGTGACCGTAGCCGTTGATAGCACCGGGGAATCGGTGCATCGTACCGGTCCAGCCCACTGGCAGTCGGTCCTCGAGCAGCGTCGGCTGGAGATAGTCTGAAGCTTTTCGTCGGTTTTCCGAAGCTGTATTTTAATTCCGCGTCACTCGCTGCCTGCGTTATTGCGGTAATACTTATTGACTGGCTTTTGGGTAGGTGCTATACGAGAATGGCAGGGGTCTAAAGCACGGAAAAGGAAATGGTGCGAGGCAGTATCGTGGGTGCTATAATTGGTCGGTGTGCGCAGGGACGCCCTTGTGAGCGGTGGGTAAGGTGCGGTAGCGCACAGACGTTACGCGCATCCGCCGCTACTGTGGCTACCGTGCCAATGCACGATTTTGGAAGGCATGGGATTGCTTGAGAGGGAATCGTGAATAACGGTGCACGTTCAATAAAGTCCAATGTTTCACAAAAATATACGTCGGAAATTATACGCTCAACAAAGAGGGGAGAAATGCTATGCGCAAGAAAATGATAGGAATGATAGGCGCGTCACTGCTTGCTACGACGCTGACAGCAGGTGCAAACGAAGGCTTGTATATGGGTCCTTCTATCACGGGTTACTATCTCGATAGCGATCGCGTTATCAGCGGGCACCACGATGCGGTGGTCGGTGGTATTAACCTGGGTTACCGCTTTTTCAACGATTGGGCGCTGGAGCTGGGCGTCGGTCGTGAAGTATCCGGCGACGATATGGATGTTGCGAAACTTGATTATATACTCTGGTTTGGTGACGACAGCGCAAGCTGGAGGCCCTATTTCGTACTGGGCGTCTCCTATTTTGATCTCGACGAAGACTCCAACCTGCGTAATGACGAGCAATATACCCATCAGGGAGCGGTTGGCCTTGGTCTGTCAAAAATGCTCAACGACCATTGGGAATTTCGCTCGGATGTACGCTTACTGCACAAAATCCGCGAAGGGCAAAAAGGCGTAAATGATGGCGCATTGAATCTGGCTATCAACTACTACTTCAACCCACCTGCACCGGTGGTGGTAGCGGCTCCTGCTCCAGCTCCGGCCCCGGCTCCGATTGCTGAACCGGAAGTGCGCACCATTACCGTACGCCTGAATGTGGAGTTTGAGTTCGACAAGGCGGTGGTACGTGCGATCTACGGCGATGAGTTGCAGGCAATTGCTAATGCCATGAAAGTGCATGACGATATCGAGCTGGTTCTGGAGGGTCATACCGATTCACGCGGTTCTGACCAGTACAACCAGAGTCTGTCGGATCGTCGCGCGGCTGCAGTAAAAGCCAAGCTGATTGAAATGTACGGTATTGCTCCGAACCGTGTATCTACCGTCGGCTACGGCGAGAGCCGTCCGATTGCCGATAACAACACCGACGAGGGCCGTGCCCGCAACCGTCGCGTGATCGGCGAGTTGACCTATACCGAAGTGGTTGCCGACTAGGCAACGTGAAGAATAAAAGCGGCACCCTCGGGTGCCGTTTTTTTTGCCCGTCGATAAGTATTCCAGTAGTGTTGCAGTACACTCCGAGGGGGAAGTGGTGAACACACTCTATTGGCATGATTACGAAACCACCGGTGTCGATCCGGCGCGGGATCGACCCGTACAGTTTGCCGGCGTGCGCACGGATGAAGAACTGAACATTATCGGCGCCCCCTTGACGCTGTACTGTCAGCCGAGTCTGGATACGTTACCCCACCCCGAGGCTAGTCTGATTACTGGAATTACCCCGCAATTGGCCTTGGCCAAGGGGCATCCAGAACCACAATTTATCGGCACCATACTGGCCCAGCTGGCCGCGCCAAATACCTGTGGCGTCGGCTACAACAGTATTCGTTTTGACGATGAAGTCACTCGATATACCCTGTACCGGAATTTTCACGACCCCTACGAACGGGAGTGGCGGCAGGGCAACTCCCGCTGGGACCTGATCGACATGTTGCGCTTGACCAGGGCGCTACGTCCCGAAGGGATAAGTT
>JBFJKD010000331.1:0-2366 GCA_041635095.1 Porticoccaceae bacterium | reverse complement strand
TGGCGCGCAGCAGATCGAACGTCGAATCGTGGCGGAGTCCCGCAAGCTGGAACTGTTCTGTGAGCGCGGCACGGGTTGTGATTCGATTATGCACGAACGTCCGAGAACGGAGCGGGGCCGACCGTATATTCCGCGGGATATCGGCGCGGAGCTGGCGATGATCATTCCCGAACTGGAAGCCAATATAGAAAACGCTATTCGCTCGTTGCCGTTTCTGGAAACCCGCAGGGAACCGACCACCGCTTTGCCGGAGACCCTGATCAACGGGCTGGAGCTGGCGGAATTAAATCCAGGACTGGGGCAGTATTTTGGTGTCAACCGAGGTGTGCTGGTGGTCAATATTCGCGAGCAAAGTATCCCGGGTCTGCGCCCGGGAGATGTCATTCTGTCCTGTGGTGAACGGGAAGTGACCTCGCCCCGGCAGGTGATGCATATCCTGATGAGCTACGAGAAAGGCGAAAAAGTTTCCATGACAGTGCAGCGCAACAAGCGCAAAAAAATAATCACGGCGAATATGCCGACCGAGTAAGTTAAAAAAGCGCGTGGCCGCTCCTGACGAATTGGCTGGTTCAGGGAGCGCTCGTCTGCTTACCCCGCGGACCCTGCTTTAACCCGCACTATTTCAGATCAGCGCTACTGGTGGCGATGGGCCCGCTGGGCACATTGTCGAAGCGCAATGATTTCTGTACAAAAGTTTACGCATGGGATTTTTCTGGTTAAAAAGCTTTTCTGGTTGAAAGCATAGGATCACATGCCCCTATTGTGTAAAATTCGCGCTTCATTTCGACACGGCGCCCATACCATGTTTGATCAAAAACTGACTCTCGCCCAGTTCGACCCGGACATATGGCGTTCTATTCAACAGGAAGAGCGTCGCCAGGAAGAACATATCGAACTGATCGCATCGGAAAACTACACCAGCCCCCTGGTTATGGCCGCGCAGGGCACGGTGCTCACCAATAAGTATGCCGAAGGATATCCTGGCAAGCGCTATTACGGTGGCTGCGAGTATGTTGACCAGGCGGAAGAGCTGGCCATCGCGCGGGTCAAGCAATTGTTTGGCGCGGACTATGCCAATGTGCAGCCGCATTCCGGTTCCCAGGCCAACGCGGCGGTGTACCAGGCCTTGTGCCAGCCGGGTGATACCGTGCTCGGCATGAGTCTCGCGGATGGTGGTCACTTGACTCATGGCGCCAAACCGAGCTTTTCAGGCAAGACCTACCACGCCGTGCAATACGGTTTAGTGGCCGCCACTGGCGAGGTGGATTACGCTCAGGTGGAAGCACTGGCACTGGAACACAAACCCAAAATGATTATTGCCGGGTTTTCCGCGTACTCGCGGGTGATGGACTGGCAGCGGTTTCGCGATATCGCCGATAAGGTGGGTGCCTACCTGATGGTGGATATGGCCCATGTGGCGGGTCTGGTGGCGGCGGGTTGCTACCCCAATCCAGTGCCGATGGCGGATGTTGTAACTTCCACCACACACAAAACCCTGCGCGGGCCTCGCGGCGGCATTATTCTGGCGCGGGCTAACCCGGAGCTGGAGAAAAAATTTAATGCGGCGGTGTTCCCCGGCGGACAGGGTGGCCCGCTGATGCACGTGATTGCCGCCAAGGCTGTGAGTTTTAAAGAGGCGATGAGTGAGGAGTTCAAAGCCTATCAGGTGCAGGTAGTAAAAAACGCCCGTGTTATGGCTGCGACCTTTATTGAGCGGGGTATCGACATCGTCTCCGGCGGCACCGACAACCATCTGATGCTGGTCAATCTGATTGGTCGGGATTACACCGGGAAAGATGCCGACGAAGCGCTGGGCAATGCCAATATCACGGTCAATAAAAATGCCGTGCCCAACGATCCACGCTCGCCCTTTGTCACCAGTGGATTGCGGGTCGGTACGCCGGCCATTACCACACGTGGGTTCAAAGAGGCAGAAACCATTGAGCTGACCCACTGGATGTGCGACGTGCTGGACGGCCTGCAAGCGGGCAACGCCGAGCCGGTGATCGCCGAGGTCAAAGCAAAGGTGCTGGAAATTTGCCGCCGCTTTCCGGTTTACCGCTAGTCGCGTGAGTCGCGTGAGTCGCGCGGAGCGAGCACGCACGACTCGTTAACGGTTTAAAAACCGACGGAAATACCCGCAACGATGCGCCGATCCACGTCTGTCTGTGCGCCCTTGTGGTTTTCTATAACAGGCACGGCGTAGGACAAATAGCCGCTCCAGTTGTCAGTCAGGGACAGGCGGATACCCGGCGCGAAATAAACCTTCGTGCCGCCCGAGTGTGTGTCGGCTACGCCCGCCACTTTATCCTCGCTGCGTGTTTCGCCATTTAATTCGAGTACCAGATCCCAACGCATTGCATTGC
>JBFJKD010000330.1:0-2369 GCA_041635095.1 Porticoccaceae bacterium | reverse complement strand
GGACGAGTGCGGCGACTGGTACATGGCCCTGTCGAAAAAGGGCTGGCTGGCGCCGGGCTGGCCGGTGGAACACGGGGGTATGGGGCTGGATGCCAACAAACTGCTGATTATGCTGGACGAGATCGAATCCCAGGGAGTGGGACGCACACCGGATCAGGGCATGACCATGGTCGGGCCGTTGTTGATTCAGCACGGCACACCCGAGCAGCAGGCCTGTTATCTACCGAAGATTCTGTCCGGCGAACATATCTGGTGTCAGGGCTATTCCGAGCCGGGCGCCGGTTCCGATTTGGCCAGTTTGCGTACCAGTGCGGTGCGCGACGGCGACCACTATGTGGTCAACGGCCACAAAATATGGACCACCCTGGCGATGGATGCCAACATGATTTTTATGCTGGTGCGCACCCGCAAGGACGGCAAAAAACAGGAGGGTATTACATTTTTGCTGGTGCCGATGGACATTCCTGGCATCACCGTGCGCCCGATCGACAATCTCGGTTTGCACGACGAATTTGCCGAAGTGTTTTTTGACGACGTGCGCGTGCCGGTCGCCAATGTTGTGGGTGGCGAAAATAACGGCTGGACTATCGCCAAGGCGTTGCTCGGTCACGAGCGCATATTTATTGGCAGCCCCAAAATGGCGTCCCTCGCGATGGTGCGTCTCAAAGCCCTGGCCGAGGCATCGGGCCTGTTTGCAGATGCGGTATTTACCGATCGCTACGCGCAGCTGCGCATGGACATCGACGATCTCGGTGCTGCCTACAAACGCTTCGTCAATGTGCTCAAGCGCGGCGGACAAATTGGTGCCGAAGTATCCATGTTGAAAATATGGAATACGGAAACCCAGCAGCGGGTGGCGGATTTAATGCTGGAAGCGGGCGGTGAATACGGCGGTGTGCAGGACGGTATAAAAACCGCGTCGGCGCGGGTGAGCGCTGCCGGTGAATTTATAGGTTCCCGCCCCACCACGATTTACGGTGGCAGCAATCAGATTCAGCGCAATATTCTCGCCAAGGCGGTGCTACGACTGCCCGGCTGATAGCGGTTGCGGCGGTGCCAGGCAAACAAATCTACGGGGGTTGAAGTGAACGACGAACAGTTTCGCCTGGAAGTCAGGGAGTGGCTGGGAGCCAATTTTCCACGGGAGTGGCGTTTTCCGTCCCGCCGTATCGGGTTTGTGCAGGGAATGCCGTGGCATAAAAAACTGAGTGCGAAAGGCTGGGTGGCGCCGGGTTGGCCCAAAGCCTACGGCGGCATGGGTTTGAGTGCCTACCAGCAGGTGATTTTTCAGGAGGAACTGGACCGCATCGGTGCGTTTATGCTGCCGAATTTTGGCGTGACTATGCTGGGGCCGCTGTTACTACGGTACGGCACCGAGGAGCAGAAAGCGCGCTACCTGCCGAAAATCTTGTCGGGGGAAGAGCTCTGGTGTCAGGGTTACTCCGAACCGGGGGCTGGTTCGGATCTGGCCAGCTTAAGAATGTCAGCCGAAGAGGATGGCGACGAGTACGTCATCAATGGGCAGAAAATCTGGACCACCATGGCGCAGCAGGCCAATATGATTTTTCTGCTGGTGCGCACCGACAAAAAAGCCAAAAAGCAGGAAGGTATCAGTTTTCTGCTGGTGCCCATGGACAGTCCGGGTATCACTGTGCGGGAAATTGACAATATCGGCGGCTATTCGGAATTTTGCGAGGTGTTTTTTGACGAAGTGCGCGCGCCCCGTACCAATATGGTGGGCGAGGTCAATCAGGGCTGGACCATGGCCAAGGCGTTGCTGGGTGCGGAACGTATTTTGCTCGGTAGTCCGAAGCTGGCCAAATACCCCCTGCAACGATTAGAGGCCTTGGCGCGGGATCTGAATCTGTTCGATGATCCGGTCTTTGCCGACCGCTTTACTGGACTGTATATGGAAGTAGAAGACCTGATCGCGGCTTACGTGCGGTTTCTGGAAGTATTACGCCGCAGTGACCAACTCGGTCCGGAAGTATCCATTCTCAAACTTGCTGTCACCGAAATATTCCAGCGGGTGGCGGACCTGGTGCTCGACGCGGCGGGTGAGTACGGCGCCACCGAGGCGGTACTGACGCTGTCCGACGGTTCCGGGTTTAAACCAGTCAATCCCTATTACACAGCTCGACCGGCAACCATCTACGGCGGTTCCAGCGAAATCCAGAAAAATATTCTGGCCAAGGCTGTTCTGCGTTTGCCTTAGCGCCACACACCGGTGCGAACATTTCTTGCACCCGAAAGTGGGTCGCGGCGTTTAGTCAGGCTAGAAACTTCCAGTCAGGCTAGAAACTTCCAGTCAGGCCAGAAACTTCCAGTCAGGCCAGAAACTTCCAGCCAGGCTAGAAAAGAGTCGGTTG
>JBFJKD010000329.1:0-2370 GCA_041635095.1 Porticoccaceae bacterium | reverse complement strand
TGCCAGTCAAATGCAATTCGATTTCTCGCTCCGGCTCTCGAGGATCTGGCGTGGCGTACAGGTTGCGTAAATCTGCGTAGACCAGCACCTTACGCCCGTTGTCGCGCAGACCGACACCTGGATCATCCAGTCGGTAGCGAGCGCTCTTGGCGCGCGCATCCACTTGAGGACCGAACTCTGTCGCGCTGTGTCGCACCTCAACGTCACGACCGTAACCCGCCCCACCGCTGCCAATCGCGGGTTTCGGCTCAGCCATATTGTGCGTACCGTGATCCATCCCGGGCATTTGATTCGAGATTGTTGGATGGTTCTCGCCTGCTATTGACTGTGTCGTACGCTGGTTATGCGCACTGTGCTCAGCACCCGTCGTATCCATGCCAGCCTTATTCATGCCCATGTCCACATGGGACAACACCGGCGCTGCATCCATGGCGGGGATTTCACTGGTGACCGACATATTCGGCGTCAAGGTACCGCGCGCGAAGCCTGTGCGGTCTATGGCCTGAGCAAACAACGTATAAGCGGTATCGTTCTCGGGTTCGACAATGACATCGTACGTTTCCGCAACACCAATACGAAACTCATCCACTGACACCGGTTCAACATGTTGGCCATCTGCCGCAACCACCGTCATTTTCAGACCAGGAATACGCACATCAAAAAAAGTCATCGCCGCGCCGTTAATAAAACGCAAACGTATTTTTTCGCCATTTTTAAATAACCCGGTCCAGCCCGCGGCCGGTGTTTGACCATTCATCAAAAATGTATAGGTATACCCGGTCACATCGGAGATATCCCGGTCACTCATACGCATACGGTTCCACATTTGTCGGTCGCGCCAGGTTTGTACTACTCCCTTGGCCTGCACCTCTTGCCATAGATCTCCAGCGGTGCGTTCGCGAAAATTGTAGTAGTGACTTAATTTCTTCAGTTTGTGGAAAATCTGTTCCGGCGCCTCGTCGCTCCAGTCGGACAGCATCACCACATAGTCCCGGTCACAGGCAATCGGATCGGGGGTTGCGGGCTCAATAATGATTGGCCCAAGCAGACCGGTCTGTTCCTGAAACCCGGAATGACTGTGATACCAGTAGGTGCCGCTTTGGCCCACACGAAACCGGTATACATAACTGTCACCCGGGTCGATGCCAGGGAAACTGATCCCCGGCACGCCGTCCATAACCGCGGGCAAAATAATGCCATGCCAGTGAATGGAGCTTTGATGCGGCAAATGATTAGTCACGGTGAGCGTGACTTCCTGTCCCTCTTTCCAGCGCAACAAGGGTCCGGGAACACTGCCGTTAACGGCGGTCGCGATGCGCTCCGCGCCGGTAAAATTAACCCGCTGATAACCTATATTTAGATTGAAATGGGGGCCGACCAACACTGGCGACTCCAGTGCTGCCGGGCCAGGTTGTGCCCGCACACTCCCACCTGCCATCAACAGGGCACCCGATGCGCAGGTGCCCAGTACAAAGCGTCTGCGAGATAAAGATACATCGTTCGATAGCGACATATAATCTTTCAGTTTCATTTTCTTCGCTGTTCCTTAATTCGTTGCCTCGGGGGCCGTGACTTGTTCGTACAATTCAACGCCACCATCGGTGCGCAATAACATTACCTGATAGGGCTGAAAACGATCCTGCATCTCCATGCCAGGACTGCCGATCGGCATGCCAGGCACGGCCAAACCGCGAGCACCCGCCGGTTTTTCCGCCAAAAAACGGCGGATTATCCGTGCCGGAATATGGCCTTCAAAAACGTAACCCCCGGTCTCGCTGTGGGCGGTATGGCAACTCTGATATTGAGCCGGAATTCCAAGCCGCGTTTTTACCTCTACCATATCCAGGCTATCTCTCAGCTCCACGGTAAAGTCTTCGCTCTTCAGGTGCTGCGCCCACAGGGAACAGCAGCCGCAGTTGGCATCCTTATAAACCGTCAGCGGCAACGGGTCTGCGGCCCAGGTCCCGCTCGACCCGGAAAACGCCACTAACATCGCCACAAACAGGCATAAACATGGGTGTTTGAATAAATACAATTTCACGGTCCATCTCCCGACATTCAATTAACGATTGGAATAACAAAAACGTCCACAGGACGGCGCGTCAGCCGTAAGGAATTACGATTCTCGACGTGGCAACGCTGGAAACAATAATCAGAATTGAATCGGAGGTCGGTAACGAGCGCCGATGCGACGCACCGTAGACAGGAATGTTGAATCGGAAAGGTGGCCTGCGGCAGGCGCCAGTAGCGGCATGCTGATAGAAGCAACTGGCGCCATGGGCGATGCACAGGCGCCGGATAAACATTGACAGGGATGGTTAGCACCATCGCAGCCAGCGTGCCCCGTCATCGTTCTTGCGTGATGGTGAT
>JBFJKD010000328.1:0-2371 GCA_041635095.1 Porticoccaceae bacterium | reverse complement strand
CGGCACCGGCATACTAGCGGACCGGCCAGGCAAGGCCTGCTCCGCCGCCACCATTGTCGCTAGCCCCATGATCAAACTCCTTACGTTTAAGTAACTGACTCTAAGCTGAACTGGACAACTGTCAGTATAAACCCTGCTTGCCATCCCGGCACCCCGCGCCCAAACCATAGAGCACACCATGCGGCTGCGGGAATTGCATCGTCCGGAGCGAGTTCGTATAGTGCTGCTCGTCTATGTCGATGTGTACACAAGGATACTTAATGCGCACGCCAACCTTTTACATTCCACACGGTGGTGGCCCCTGTTTTTTTATGGACTGGGAGCCGGCTGATACCTGGCACAAAACAGCGGACTGGTTACGCAATCTACACCAATCGTGGCCCACCAAACCCGCTGCCATTGTGGTAATTTCCGCGCACTGGGAAACAGAGCAGGTCACCGTAAATAGTGGCGCTGCGCCACCGTTGCTGTTCGATTACTACGGTTTTCCACCCCACACTTACGCGTTAACCTGGCCCGCTCCGGGGGAGCCCGCACTGGCGCAGCGTATTCTCCACCTGCTGCGCGCCGCGCACATCCCCTGCGCAGAAGACGATCAGCGAGGTTTCGATCACGGCGTGTTTGTGCCGTTTAAACTGATTGATCCCGAAGCAAAGATTCCGACGGTGCAGTTATCCCTGTGCGCTGACCTCGATCCCGCCCGACACATTGCCATCGGCGCTGCCCTGCAAACTCTGCGGAATGAAAACGTGGTAATTATCGGCAGCGGACAAAGCTACCACAATATGGCCGGATTCAAGAGCGGCAACCCCTGTATTCGCGAGTCCGACACCTTTGACACCTGGCTCACCGAGGCTTGTTTATTGCCGCCCACGGAACGTAATCACCAGCTATGTCACTGGCGCACTGCACCCATGGCGGCCCATTCCCATCCCCGCGAAGAACACCTATTGCCGTTAATGGTGATCGCCGGTGCCGCTGGCGACGATTCGGGCAAACATATTTTTAGAGATCGGGTGATGGGCGCCACCGTTTCTGGATTTCAATTCGGGTAAAGCGGCCTTCGCGGCGCGTTCCATCGGGAAACGGCCACACGCACCCCCGAGCTGTGACGTTATCGGCACCCGCGGGCCGTTTCAGCGCACCACATTATAAATATTCAAGGGCGAAAATCCCTTATGGCACGCCGCAACCGAGCCATATGAAAACGTGTGTCACCGTAGCGTTGCGCCTCGAAATAACGGCTGACCCGGGTCGCCGCCTGTGCCCAATCCGGACGTTCCTGGGCCACCCTGGCGGCATAGGTACGGGGCCCTTCGCCGATCTCCCTGGGTATTCCCAGGCGCTCCAGTTTGCGGCAAAACGCCATAAATAATTCGTCCAGTTCGTCCCGTCGGGGCCGACGGGACGACCACAGATATATCAGACCGAGGGGCGCTAGCGCCAGCGCCGCCCCGATCAACAAAAACAGCCCCACCCGCAACGGGTTAATTTCACCCAGCAGGTCGGTCAACACATCGTGCTGGATATTCTGATAACCCAGCACGCGGGTCGCCCAAACGTAATCGAGGGTGTCGAGTCGCAGCCGCAGGCCGTTGATCCAACCAATATGTCGGTAGCGAGCCAGGGCAAATAACTGATCCTCCAGAAAGTCCTCTTCGGCGCCAAATAATTCGGAAAAACTTTGTTCTATACGCTGCGGGGCGACCGCCGCAGTGGGATCAACCTGCACCCACCCGCGACCTGCAAGCCACACTTCCGCCCAGGCGTGCGCATCGTACTGACGCACCGTCAGATACTGGTCCGTGGGGTGACGCTCACCGCCCTGATAACCTGCCACTATCCGTGCGGGTATGCCCGCGGCACGCATAAAAAATACAAAGCTACTGGCAAAATGTTCGCAAAACCCACGCCTGGTGTGAAATAAGAACTCATCCACGGTGTGCTCGCCGAGTGCAGGCGGGCGCAGCGTGTAGGTGAAAGCCTGGTTGTACCAATCCAGTAAACGCTGGATCAATTCGTCCGCAGACGCCGTTTCCTGCCGCCATTGCGCTGCCAGCGCTAACGTCTCGGGATTAAATCCCGTCGGCAACGCCAGCTCATGGGCGCGTCGCCGTGGAGAGAGTCCCTCTGCTTCGTTGCGATACTGCAACCAGGAGCGCACCCGATAACCCATCTTGGTGGTGACTGGCGTGCGATGCATTAGCACGTTATCCCTGGTCAGCGCGATGCCCCCTGATTCTGGGAGTGCACTGCCGAGAGTAAATAACCAGGGGGCATGGGTGGGCTCGAGAATCACGTTGTACGCCAGGGGGCGTCCCAGGCGCTCGATATTTCGATCCCAGCTGGCACTCGGTTCTCCGTACCATTG
>JBFJKD010000327.1:0-2387 GCA_041635095.1 Porticoccaceae bacterium | reverse complement strand
GCCAGCACCAAAGTAACGATTAAAATGATAAAGTATTCCACTGTTTGCCTATGTTCCGCATTCTCGGTATACACTGCGTCGAAGCTGCCGTGGGGCATCCAGGCAGCGCATAATAACCCAAGCATTGGAGCGTAATTATGTCCTATTACCACCATATTCTCGTGGGACTTGATCTGTCCGCTGAATCTCAGCAGGTAATCCACCGGGTCAAAGATTTATTTGGCGAACGGGATGTGCGTATCAGCCTGCTGCACGTGCAGGAGCCGTTGTCCTTCGCCTACGGCGGAGACATTCCCATGGACCTGAGCGACGTACAGACCCAGATGGAACAGCAGGCCCATAGCCGACTTGAGGAGTTTTGTCGCGAACTCCATATCGGCAGTGCTGAGCAACATGTTATTATCGGTCAGCCCGCTCCAGAGATGCATCGCTTTGCGAAGGAACACAATGTCGACCTGATTGTGGTGGGCAGTCACGGACGGCACGGACTCGCGCTGATCTTCGGTTCCACCGCTAATGGCGTTCTGCACGGCGCCACCTGCGACGTGCTCGCGGTCAGGATACAGGAGCAGCCATAGCGAGCTTCCCCCCTCCGAATATTCCACAGACGCTTATTCCAGGGGTTGCACAGTCAAATAGCACTTTATTAATAGTACCGGTTAATATCGTAACTGGAAACATCGTCGAGGTATTTGGTGGGCGCGGCACTGACAATTAACCTAAGCGCGCTTCGCAACGCTGTTTTTGCGATTATTTTCGCAGCCTTGTTCGGCAACGTCCTGGCCACGAACGCGTACGCTGGCGACGCCGATATCGAACAACAGCGCAAGCTTTATCAGGACGCCAGACGACAACTGGCAAAGGGTAACCATAGCCAGTTCAAACAACTCAGAGCGCGGCTGGAGGACTACCCGCTTTACCCCTACCTGGAGTATGCCGATCTCGTCTCGCACTCCACACCCATGCAACAAAAGTCGGTCATGCGGTTTCTCAAACGCTACGGCGACACGCCAATGGCTGGAAAATTACGCAGCAACTGGCTCAATCAACTGCGTGGGCGCGGCGACTGGAAACGCTATGTGCGCTATTACAGCCCGCAATTAAACTCAGTGGAGCACGACTGTCATTACCAATACGGTTTGTATCGTCTCGGGCACCATCAGGAGGCTATCGAAGGCGGGCTCAATCTGTGGTTGGTAGGTAAATCGCAGCCGAACGCCTGCGACCCCCTGTTCGACGTGTTGGCCAAAAGCGGAGCTATTACCGAGCAGGTGGCATGGCAACGCTACACCCAGGCTGTACTTAACCACGAATACCGTTTGGCCAATCATCTGGCCAGCCTGTTTACTACACCAGAGCTACAACAACGCGCCCGCAATTACCTGGCGGTCGATCAACAACCTGCGCGTGTCGCGCAATATGACTTGTTTTCCGACTATCCTCCGGAAGTGCTCACGTTGATCGAGCACGCCATTTCGCATCTGGCACAGAAGGATGCTGCAGTTGCCCTTAAACATTGGGCGCGCTACCAGCAAACCATCCTTTTCGATAACGCCGCCCAGGGCCGCGTATTGACGCAGATTGTGCAGGGCCTGTTTCGCGAAGGCCATCCACAAGCGGCTTACCGCTACATGGAAGACCGCCTGGACGTAGCGCAAACTGATTTGCTCGAATGGCGTCTGCGTCTGGATCTTCGCGCGCGGGACTGGCGTGGACTGGCCAACTGGACCGCAAAGCTGCCGGAAGAGATACGCCAACAACCCACCTGGAATTACTGGCATCCACGGGCCATGAGTCTGGCCGAAGGCACCACCAGCCAGCACTCAAAGATTCTCGCCGACTATCAAAAACTCACCCAATCCCGCAGCTTTTACGGTTTTCTGGCCTGCGACTGGGTCGGCGTTCCCTATACGATGCAACATCACCCCGTGGCAGTCACCGATGCAGAGGTAGACGCCCTGGCGGACAAACCGTCTATGCGGCGGGCGCGGGAATTTCTGCTACAAAACGAATTACTCGACGCGCGCCGCGAGTGGTATCACGCCGGACAAAATTATAATGCCCACGACTGGCAGGTGGCCGCACGTCTTGCCCAACGCTGGCAATGGCATCAACAGGCTATTCTGTCCATGACCCGTGCGCCCCACTGGGACGACATAAATATCCGTTTTCCGTTGCCGTTTAGACAAGATTTTGACCGCAACGCACTCAAACACGGCCTGCCACTGCAGTTACTCCTTGCGCTATCTCGCCAGGAAAGCGCTTTCGCTCCCGATGTCGTTTCGCCGGCCGGTGCCAGGGGTTTAATGCAGTTGATGCCAGCAACCGCCAGCATGGTGGCAAAACAACACCGGGTAGACTACCGCCAATTGCGCGACCTTGAAAAT
>JBFJKD010000326.1:0-2397 GCA_041635095.1 Porticoccaceae bacterium | reverse complement strand
TATACTAACCGAGGTGTATATGGAAAGTCGTGTCAAATGGCCGAAAGTGGGAGGACAAATAAACTATCAACGTGCCAATCGATAGCGGGTAAACTATCGACGATAGCGAATTTTTATGCCTGCTTGCGCGATGTCAATTGCGCATTAGCGGAGCGGTGATTGATAATTGCAGGAGCTGCGATACGATGCTCATGAATGAGGGGAAAATATAGCGATGCTCAATGAGTTGCTACTAAAATTTGCGATGTGGCTCGATACCTTCCAGTCGAGTACCGACCTGCACGAGTCGTTGTACATGTATTCGTGGGTGGAATCGACACATGTGCTAACGCTGGTGCTTTTTCTCGGTATGCTGCTGGTGATCGATCTAAGGTTACTGGGGGTGGCGTTCACCGACGTCGCGGCTTCCAAAATTGTCGAGCGACTGGACAAAGCGATGCTGCTCGGCTTTGTCGTTATGGTGATCAGCGGGGTCTTGCTGTTTTATGCTATTCCTGTCAGGTCAACGCAAAGCATCTGGTTTCGCATCAAAGTCGTGTTATTGATTGCTGCGGGTATCAACGCTTTGCTGATTCGCAGAATGACCCGGTCGTCGGGTTTGACGTGGGACAACGATCCCGTGCCACCGAGGCGCATACGCGTCGGTGCCGGGCTCTCCCTGGGGCTGTGGACATTGGTGATCGCTGCGGGCCGGTCGATGGCCTACGATTGGTGGGATTGTAGCAAAGCCGATCTGCCGTACTTTATGTACTGGGCGGCCGGTTGTGTCGACGAACTGGCTGCATTTGAACAATAAACGGGCGTAGGCGGAGACTGTTAATCACGGACGCCGACAGATATTTTATGAAGTGGCCCTGAGGGGAGAAAGAAACGATGGATGTGGTATTTATTTTCGAGTGGCTTGATGGGTCGATGCTGGCCGAATTGTCGAAGTCATCCTCAGGTATTTTTGCGGGGGTACAAACCGTGCATATCGCCAGTATGGTGGTGCTGGGGGGTATGTTGTTACTCGGGGACTTACGCATGTTAAATGTGGTGTTGACCGATGTGCCGTCGCAAATAATTATCGAAAACACCAAAAAATGGATCTACTTAGCACTGGGGTTCATAATTCTTTCTGGTATTTATGAGGCGTCTGCGATCGCCATGAAGCTTGCTTATAACTCATTTTTCTTCGCGAAAATGGCAGGGTTAGCCATGGGTATATTTTTTGTGTTGAGCATTCGCAGCGCTGTTTATCGCCGGGCTCCGGGCCTCGTCTACGCGCAAGGATCGAACGCGGCCCTGCAACAGACGGAAACAGTGCGACCGTGGGTAGTTAAACTGGTCGCCATCGCCAATCTGTCCATATGGTTCAGCGTCGCTGCTTCTGGCCGCTGGATCGGTTTTTCCTGAACTGGTGTGAGAACGGACATGACAACGAAGACATTGGGTAAAGTGGCGGTGGCCTTTTCGGCAGCCATTATAATTGGCTGGAGCATCTATTGGGGTGTGCAAGTTCAGGACGTTCTGGAATTGCTGGAAATGGCTGACGCGCCGTAGCGGCCATTATTTATACGGCCTGAACCGCGCCAGCCTGAGAAGCGGGATTGAAGGCAGGATATGCCGTAACAGGCCGGGGCGGAGTTTCCAGAGGTGGCAGTTCACAGCTTGCTCCACCTCTGGCTATTCAGCGGTGGAGTGTGTGGGCAGGCGGAAGGTACGCCGAAGTGTTAGTTCTTCGTTGGTTTAACCGCGGCGCGTGCTTCTTTTTCGGTCTGGCGCGCACCTTTCAACATGCCGGCCAAACCGTGGTTACCTTCATGGCAGGCGTACTCAAAGATCTGGTCCTCAGTCGCACGCATTGAAATAGCTACCGTAAAGGGCTTGGTAAAGGTGGCGGGGTCGTCGATAGTGTATTCGTAGAGCAACACTGACTTGCTGACTGGTGTGAATTTCTCAGTAAGCTTCATATTTTTCCCAACACCTACCACGCCGTTTCTGCTGGGGTCGTTTAGATCAATCGGCATCTGATATGTCGGCGTTTTGTCGGTCAGGTTGGTGGTCTCGACAACCAGAGTGTTACCTTCCCAGCGACCGTGGGACGCCCCTGTCCATTTGGTTAGTTCTGCCGGCAATTGTGGGCCATCAGCCATGTGAACAATGCGCGCGTCGTGGATCATCTCGGTGAATAGCACCACGTGCTCAGGCGTCTGCACTATACGAATATTGTTGTTGTAGGCGCTCGGGTTGAGGGGCGGACCCGCATTGAAACTCACCAGGCAACGTTCAGACAGGCCGGTTGTTTCCGGCCCCTCGGGGAGAAAATTGGTAAGACCAATGGAGAGGATATCCCGTACTGGATACGCGCGGTTATGTGCGTTTTTTAATTGTGCCAGAGCCGCAGGGGTCAGGTCG
>JBFJKD010000325.1:0-2401 GCA_041635095.1 Porticoccaceae bacterium | reverse complement strand
TGCTACCGATTATGCCGGCACCCCGTTAGCCGTGGGCGACCGGGTGTACTGGGTGCCGTTGCACCCCTGTAATCACTGCCATGCATGCACGGTGACCAAGGATTTTTCTCTGTGCGATAGTGCCATGGGCGATTTGTTTCGCGATGCCACGACGCCGCCGTCGGCCTGTTACAGCGAGTTCGCCTGGCTGCCCGCCGGTATGCCGTTTTATCGTATTCCCGACGATACGCCATCGGAGGCGGTGATCGCCTTTGGTTGCGCCATGCCCACCATGTTGCAGGGTCTGGAACGGTTGGGTGGAATTAGCGTTAATCAGACCGTGGTGGTGCAGGGCTGTGGTCCGGTGGGTCTGGCTGCGACATTGTTGGCGAAAGTGTCTGGCGCGCGCGAAATCATTGTGATCGGCGCACCACAACACCGGCTGGACATGGCCCGTCGCCTGGGTGCGACCGCGACGATTAACCTGGCAGAAATGAAAGACTCGAGCGCGCGGGCGCAAAAAGTGCGGGAGTTGACCGGTGGACTGGGTGCCGAGGTGGTAATTGAGGCGGCGGGAGTTGTGGATGCCTTTGGCGAAGGGATAAAACTGGTGGCCAGAAACGGTCGCTATCTGGTTGTGGGCCTGTGGTCCGCTCCGGGGACGGTTGCTGTGGAGCCGCGCTACATCAATAACAACAATATTCGCATTATCGGCACGGCGTTGTTTCAGTCTCCCCATGTGTACGGCGCGATTCAAGTGGCGCAGCGCCACCACCTGCAATTTCCTATGGCGGAGGCGGTAACCCATCGCTTCCCGTTGGCGGATACGCAAAAAGCGCTGGAGGCGGTGGCACGTATGGATACGGTAAAGGCAGTGATTGTTCCCCATGTGTAAATCATTGCGGCGAATCAAATCCCACAGGTGTCCTCACTCCGCCCAAAGGAGAGCTGATGTACAACGAAGATGATCTTAATTCGGCGGTCCAGGCCGGGGTCATGAGCGCACAGACCGCCGATGCGTTTCGCGCACACGTGGCCCGCCTGGATCACTCTCCGGCGGTGGACGAGGAGCATTTTCGGCTGATTACCGGATTCAATGATATTTTCGTGGTGATTGCGTGTTCCCTCCTGCTCGTTTCGGTGAACTGGATCGGTGCGGAGTTTGCGGCCTGGTTGGGTCCATTGGCGGCTGCGGGCACTGCCTGGGGGCTCGCTGAGTTTTTTGTACGCCAGCGGCGCATGGCGCTACCGGCAATTGTGCTGCTATTGGCATTTGTCGGCTATATTTTCTATGCCATTTACGCGGTGATGGGTGCGGAGAATAGTTACATTGCCAGCGGTGGCGCCGCGCTGGCGGCCTGGTGTCACTGGCTGCGCTTTCGTGTGCCGGTCACGGTTGCCGCAGGCACTGCGGCCGTGGTGGGTACGATGGTCAGTGTGTCGATTGTGGCGTGGCCGCAAATGCAGGACTACTTACCACCCTTTATATTTGTAGCGGGCGTCGCGGTGTTTGCCTTAGCCATGCGGTGGGACACTGGCGATAAATTGCGCCTGACACGCCAGTCCGATGTGGCGTTCTGGCTACACCTACTTGCTGCGCCTTTGCTCGTTCACCCGGTGTTCAGTGCGGTGGCGTTTTCCGATGCGCCGCCCAGTGTGATCCAGGGCGGCGTGGTGCTGGCTTTGTATATTGCCATTGCGCTGGTGTCGGTGGCCATCGATCGCCGCGCGCTGATGGTCTCGGCGTTGGCGTATGTCCTGTACGCATTTAGCTCGTTGTTGAAGATCTACGGTGTGGTGAGCCTTGGTTTTGCCCTGACGGCGCTCTGTGTCGGCAGCACGTTGTTGCTATTGTCCGCGTTTTGGCACCCGTGCCGCGGGTTTGTGCTAAGCATGTTACCGTCGACGCTCGTCAAGCGGTTGCCCGCGGCGCATTAAAATGTCTAACGGTGTGTTAGTCGCCGCGGTAGACGCAGCCGCTGGTGCAGGTTTCGCGCACCGCAATCTGGCTAAGCCCCGGCACCGAGGATTGCATGCGTTGCCAAATCCAGCGCGCCAGGTTTTCGCTGGTGGGATTTTCCAGGCCGGGGATATCGTTGAGATAGCGGTGGTCCAACAGTTCGAAGACAGGTTTGGAGGCCGCGCCAATGGTGGCGAAGTCCATCACCCAACCGCTCTCGGCGCCCACCGGCCCTTCGACATAGACCGAGATTTGATAGGAGTGACCGTGCAGTCGCGCGCACTTGTGATCTGCAGGGACGTTGGGCAGGCGGTGGGCCGCCTCGAAGGTGAAGGATTTGTATATTTCCATGATCTCGCTGACACAGTGACTGGTTTTAATCGGGTGCCCATGGTAATGGGCAGCACATGCAAAGTATAGTCCGAGCGGGCAAAGCGTTTGACAGCCCAAGGGATTTCGGTA
>JBFJKD010000324.1:0-2418 GCA_041635095.1 Porticoccaceae bacterium | reverse complement strand
GCATTCACTATGAATTACCTCTGGGGTTGCCGATTTTAACGACGAAAATGACAGGACAATAAGTTCGGGCGCGTTTATAGCATGGGTATATTAGTCAATCAACTGACCGAGTGGTATAGGATGCCCGGCCTCTTTGGGACAGATTATCAGCCGCAATCTCCGCTGGGTGACAGAGATAGCCTAGTGAAGTCCGTGGTATTTTAACAGCGGTCAATCCAGCCCTCTTCCGTATTGATGTATTGGCTGACATCAATTGCAGTGCGCGCCTTAGCAAGGTTCTACGCTTTTATTATGTTCATTATTTTTAGTGGGGTATGGTTCTCTGGCACGGCGCTAACAGCGCTTTCGAATTTAACCTGCGAAGTGTATTTGCGCTAATGGGCGACCGGTGCGCGCAGCGTTTCGAAACGGGTCAGCTGCCCGGACAGCGCAGCGATCACCAGTGGCAAAATTAACAGTAGCGTGTGGGCCGCCGCCCAGTTGTGCGCTGGACCCACCAGGTAACCAAGCAGCGGCGGGCCAAATAAAATACCCGTTCCCTGACCGGTCACTACAATGCCGATGACCATTCCGGCGGCGGCTGGATCTGCGGCAAAACGGGGGGCCTGTGCAAAAATAGCGGTGGGTACAATGCCTGTCACCAGGCCAAACAGGGTCAGTAACACAATGGCCAGCACACCGTCCCCCAAGGTGAGTACCGTCCACAGCGTCGCGCTCATCAGTACTGCGCAAACGGCCATCAAGCGAACGGGGCGCAGCCCGCGATGCAACAGTACGCCGCCGAGTAAATTGCCACACATCAATACCGCCGGGAGCAGTGCCGAGAGTAGGGGCGCCTGGGTCTTGGATAAATCGCGGACCGTGCGAAGATAGGTTGGCAGATAGGTCAGAATACTGAAAAAGCCGCTACTAAAACACGCAAAAATAACCCCCAGCAAGATTGGTCCACCGGCAAAGGGCGCAGTGGGTAATGGCCCGTGCGCTGCATTCACGCTTACCCTCGGCAGTTTTAGCAGCAGCGGCAGAATTAGCATCGCCATGACACCGCTGGAGAGCCACAGGGCACGCCAACCACCACCCGCCAACAGTAGCGGGGCGAGTAAAAATATCAGCGAGCTACCCAGCGGCATCCATAGTGCCCAGACGCCCATGCTCAGCCCGATATCCCCAGGCCTGGACATGGCAATAATCATGGCCGGCCCCGCCACCATCACCAAAATCACACCGACACCTTCCAGGGCGCGTTCCAGTAGCAACAGGGTTGCGGAGTTCACAAACCAGCTGGTCAGGGGTGCGATCAGAAGAATCAGTAATCCGCTGGTCAGTACAGTGAGTGCGCCGCAGCGCTGCACCAGGCGGCCGGACATAACGCCCAATAGCACGGTGGCCAGCGCCACCAGCGACATCACCCAGCCAATTTGTAACAAACTCAAATGCAGATCGGTTGCCAGATCCAGCGCCGCGGGGCTCGCCTTGGTCATCGTGAACGCAGCTGCCAGTCCTGCCCCAAAACACACCCCGATGCCGAACCAGTTGCTTGTTTTCATTTATTTAGTCTTACGGGAGTATGGAGTCGGTGACTGCTGAAACAATCAGGCGATAAATGCCTACTCACCAGATCAGGCCCCAAAAAGCGATGTGAAATACGGTGCCAGCAGCACATAGGTCGCGGTCGACAGGGTCATGGCGGTGCAGAACAATTCGGTGTCCAGTTCAAACCGATCGCACAGGGCTATACCAACGACTACGGCGGGCGCGGCGGCGGTCATAATCGTGGCCAGCAGGGCATATCCGTCGAGGCCAATGAAAGACCCGGCGCCGTAGGCCAGCATCGGGCTGAGCACCAGCTTGATGAGCAGCACCGGAACAATTAGCAGTAAATATTTAGTCGAGCCAATGTGCAAAGACATGCCGACCATCAATAGCAACATAGGGATTGCGGCGGTGCCGACCATGTGCAGGCCTGCCAGTAACGCGGCCGGTAGCGCCACATCAAACGGCAGCAATAGCAGCGCCAAAACCAGTGCCCACACCGGCGGCATACGCAACAACTCCCGCCCCAGTCCACCGCCGGAAATACGGGTGCCAAAATGTGCGCACAACAGTACGCCGCCGATCCACACGAACGGCACGGTAATCAATAAATCATAAATAAGTGGAATACCCGCCCAGTCCCTGCCCAGTAAGGCGCTCACCGCGGGCAGACCCAGGCCCATACCGTTGCCGAATGCGCTGGCCATAATCAGCGCGCCAGCCTGCCTGCGGGTAATGGTATGGGAGCGCAGCAGGGTGGTGTACAGGGCAACGCTAACTGCGAGCACGACAGCGACGGTCGTGGCACCGGTGAACGGGATCTGATACAGCTCTTTGTCCAGTGTCGATGTCAGCATCACCTCAAGAATCAGTGCGGGTGCCATC
>JBFJKD010000323.1:0-2439 GCA_041635095.1 Porticoccaceae bacterium | reverse complement strand
AGTGGTGCTGTAGTGGACGTGTGGCCTGGCGGGACAATCAGGCGTTACTGGACAACAAAACCCTGCCGCCCGGTGGCTGGCGATATGTCCCTGTCGACCAGACACTGCGAAAAAAATCTTGAACGTTACGCCATCTGCACTTTCTAATCCACGCTCTGTAACTTTTTCAGCCTCTGTAACTTTGGAAACCACCATGCGCGTTATATTGACATTATTGCTGACCTGCATCTCCTCACTGGCCACGGGAGAAACCCCACTATTGCCAAACTACGTGGCCACCTACTCCGCAACGTTTAATGGCATGCCCATCGATGTGACCCGGAAATTATCCCGCACCGCAGACGGCTACGCGGTGACGGTAACCGCTAAAAACTGGCTCGGAAGTATGCAGGAAATAGAGACTTTTCACATCGATAGAAAAGATCGCATACTAGTCGACAGCTACAGTTCGCAGCGGCTTTTTTTTGGTGTTTCGCGCAGGGAAAACCTCGTGATAGATCGCGCGCGCGCACTGGCGCTATACGACGCCAAAAAGAAGCACCGGGAAATTCCATTCCTGGACAACTACTTCGGGCCACTGGGTTACCAATTGCAAATGAGCAGGGACCTGGCCAAAACGCAAAACAAGTATTGCTACCAGGTGTTGATGCGCGGCAAAGTAAAAGACTATTGTTTTGAACCCACCGGCGCACAGGTGCTCGACACCGCACTGGGGGAAATCAACACCGTGCAGATGCGACGCATACGCGAAGATCAGCAACGGGAAACAGTGTTCTGGCTGGCTCCGCAGTGGGATTACCTGCTGGTAAAACTCTGGCAGAAAGAGGAAGATGGTGAAACCTACGAAATCATTTTGAGCGCCGCAACGGTGGATGGCAAGCAACTCCGTGCGTATTATCCCGCCGATACCAACGCCACTGCGGCGCACTAAATTCAGAGATCGCAGCGCAACCCTGACCCGCATCGAAACGGTATGGGCATAGCGCAACTGATTACGTCGAGGAAGTCGAGGAAGTTGTATGCAGGTGTCACCAGAAGACCGCCCCACCGAAACGGCTCACGTGACCAGTCAGACGCCGAAACTACTGCTAGCCATTGCGGTGTTGTTGCTCGCCGCGGGCGGTTACTGGATGTACCAGTATTTTGACCAGGAACAGGACGCCAGCGTGACTGTACTGGAATCCCTGCCTGAACCCGGACCAGTACTCGACGCATTACAGCTGCCCAAAGTAGACATTCCAGTGCGCACCGCGCCCGCGACCGAAACGGTTGCACCATCGCAATTGCCCGCTCTGACGGACAGCGATGCGTTTACCCGCGAACAATTGCTCTCCCTCAGCGCGGATCCCAACTACCACGCCTGGCTACAGGCCGACCACCTGCTGGAGCGCGCCGCGGCCATTATCGATGGCCTGTCCGGCGGGCGCATGCTGAAAAAGATGATTCCCGTAACCCCCCTGCCTGGGAAATTTATCGTTAGCCATGTGGGCGGAAAGCTCTGGCTGGACACCCCTAATTTCGTACGCTACGACGAACTGGTCAGTCTGCTGGCCAGCCTCGATGCACGCAAATTAACTAAAATCTTTGATTTGCTACGGCCACTGCTGGAAACAGCCTACGGCCAACTGGGCTATCCCGGTGAAGACTTTGGCGCGACCACCATACGCGCCATTGATGTGCTGCTGGCCACACCCGACGTCGGTTCACCCATAGAGCTTAAGCTCGAGGGAGTGCTCTACACCTTTGCCGATCCGGCGCTGGAAAAACTGCCTTCGGCACAAAAGCAAATACTGCGCATGGGGCCGGAAAACGCGGAGAAAATTAAACGCTTGTTGCGCGCACTGCGTAAACAGTTGCTGCGTAAGCAATAACAATACTAAGATTATTTCGGCTCGTTCCACAGATTCCGCAAGGTGAACTGGTCCACCCTGAGACGGAATTTCCGGAACATGCCCTGCGCCGTGTAATCAGTGCCGCTGAAGTCGTCGCGAAAGCCAACGAAGTTATAACCGAGAGACACCCACACATTGGTGACCGGCGAATAGCCCAGGCCAGGGAAATAACGAGAGTCAAATCCGGCACATCGGCGGACTGGCGGGCAAGTCCATTACGCTCTGCGAGGGTCAAACTTCTTCCCCTTGAGAGAGTGAAAGGAGGGATATATCCGACCAACGGCCTTAAATTTGCGGCTTTTTAACCGCTAAGGTTTGTTTTTTGACTCAGGCTGAGGGTCCGTGTACAGGTGATTTACAACCGGAAAAACACTCGACCGGGCTAGGCGCGGGGCAGCGTCACTCCCCGTTGCCCCTGATACTTGCCCCCGCGGTCCTTGTAAGACGTTTCACACTCCTCGTCCGACTCAAAGAACAACATCTGCGCCACTCCCTCGTTGGCATAGATTTTGGCCGGCAAGGTGGTGGTATTGGAAAACTCCAGCGT
>JBFJKD010000322.1:0-2440 GCA_041635095.1 Porticoccaceae bacterium | reverse complement strand
GTTGTGCGGCGGGTTCCGGCAAATACAATGGGCCTTTGTTGCCACAGGCGGCGAGCCCGATCAGCGACGCGATAATAAGCAGGGAAAATTGTAACGGTTTCATAGGCCAACGTTGTCTCAAAATAGTTGTCTCAAAATAATAGTGGGGATGATAAGCGGAGTATAGCGGTACTTCCGGCCAGGGCTCAATCACGTATACTGCCAACCGGTTGCGAGGAGGGCAATGTGAACGAATCTGAATTTAATGTTCTGGCCGAAGATCTGGTTGAGTCTCTCGATCAGGCGTTGGAAGCCTGCGGCGCGGACCTCGATGTGGAGACCAGTAGCGGTCTACTAACGATTACCTGTGAAGCGACCGGCACGCAAATTATCATTTCTCGACAACCGGCCATGGCGCAAATCTGGATGGCCGCGAAATCCGGGGGCTTTCACTTTAATTATGACGCCGGCGTGTGGCTGTGTTCGACCACCGGACAGACCTTGCCGGATATGCTCAGCGCGGCTTTGTCGCAGCAATGCGAAGCCGACGTGCGGGTGTATTTATAAACAATACCTACACATTGATATCCCGTCCAGCAAGTCTTTCCCGGCCGCGCACCACTGCGGCCAGCACCTGATTCGGAGCGGTGCCGCCCAGGTGGTTGCGGGCGGCGACGGACCCCTCAAGGGTCAGAACATCAAATACGTCTGCACCAATGTGCGGGGAGAATGTGCGCAGTTCTTCCAGAGTCATTTGCGATAAATCGCGCCCACATTCGATACCAAATGCGACGGCTTTACCGACAATATCGTGGGCGTCGCGAAAGGGGACGTCCTTGCGTACCAGGTAGTCCGCCAGATCGGTGGCCGTGGCAAAACCCTGGCGCGCAGCAGCCAGCATGTTGTCCGCTACGACTTCCACTGCGGGCATCATCGCCGCATAGGCCTGTAGACAGTCGCGTACCGTATCTACCGTATCAAACAGGGGTTCCTTGTCTTCCTGATTATCCTTGTTGTAAGCCAGTGGCTGGGATTTCATCAGGGTCAACAGGCCCAGCAAGTGGCCGTACACCCGGCCGGTTTTGCCCCGTACCAGCTCCGGCACGTCGGGATTTTTCTTTTGCGGCATGATCGAAGAGCCCGTGCAGAAACGATCGGGAAGGCGAATAAAGCCAAACGCTGACGACGTCCACAGAATAAGTTCTTCGGAGGCCCGCGACAAATGGGTTAGCAACAGGCTCGCAAAGGCGCAGAACTCGATGGCGAAATCGCGATCGCTGACGGAGTCCAGGGAGTTTTCCGTGGGTTGGTCAAAGCCCAGCAGTTGTGCGGTAAGGGCGCGGTCGATGGGGTAGGTGGTGCCCGCCAGCGCGGCCGCCCCGAGGGGTGATTGGTTGAGTCGTTTGCGGCAATCCCGCAGGCGTCCGTAATCGCGATCCAGCATTTCAAACCACGCCAGCATATGGTGGCCAAAGGTGACCGGTTGCGCAGTCTGTAAATGGGTCAGGCCCGGTAAGATGGTGTGCGCTTCCCGTTCGGCCAGGTCCAGTAGTGCCACTTGTAGCGCATTGAGTAACACGGCGATACCGTCAATTTCATCCCGTAGCCAAAGACGAATGTCCGTTGCAACCTGATCGTTACGCGAGCGCCCGGTATGTAATTTTTTGCCGGCGATACCAATTTTTTTGGTCAGCACCGCCTCGATATTCATATGCACATCTTCCAGCTCCTGGGACCAGGAAAACTCGCCAGCCTCGATGGTGGTGAGGATTTCCTGCAGGCCGACCGCGATTTGCTGGTTTTCCGCCGCGCTTAAAATACCCGCTTTGTGCAGCATGGCCGCATGGGCGAGGGAGCCCTGTATGTCGTGGCGAAACAGACGTTGATCAAAGTTCACCGACGCGGTAAAGCGCGCGACAAACGCGTCTGTGGCTTCGCTGAAACGCCCTCCCCAGGAGGGGTTGGCGGTTTTTTTATCGGTCATTGGCGCGGCCTCTGGCAGGGTTGTTGCGCGGGAGCGAAACGTGCTTCACTAGCGAGTGGATATTATTATAACGAATTGAAGGACAAACGCGGCGGAGAAAAGCAGGTGTGAAGTTGAAGTTTGATTTTTCCCTCGGACACAAACCCGTATCGCTTGGCGATGTCGACTATGTTTTACCCGACCTGTGTCGCGGCGAGGGGTTGCTCGGGGTTGTGGTGATCGCGGAACTACTGGCGTTGCTTATTACCGTGGCCGCGGGTGGGTTGGACCCATTTAACTGGATGCTGCTGGGGCAGGTATCGGTACTGGCGCTGTGGATATCCCTGCTCAGCGCTCTGGTGTTATGCAAAGTGAACCCAAAACTGGTGGGGCTATCATTTGTTAGCGGCGCGCTGATTAGCTATGCATTGATTCTGGGCGTCACACTGGTGAGCAGCGTCGGCGCAGAGCTATTGCTTTCCTATGGGTTCAGGGGGC
>JBFJKD010000321.1:0-2457 GCA_041635095.1 Porticoccaceae bacterium | reverse complement strand
GAAATGGGTATGGCGATGATGGGCTCTGGACAGGCCGGTGGTGAAAATCGGGCGCGTGTGGCGGCGGAAGCGGCGGTGCACAGTCCCCTGCTGGAGGATATCGATTTGCAGGGTGCACGGGGTATTCTGGTGAATATTACGGCGGGTCCAGATCTGTCCCTGGGTGAATTCGCGGAGGTCGGTGATACGGTGGAAGAGTTCGCCTCTGACGACGCGACCGTGGTGGTGGGTACGGTTATCGACCCCGCGATGGGCGATCAATTGCGGGTCACCGTGGTCGCGACCGGCCTCGGACAACCGTTGGCGCAACGACAGGCTGCACCGGCCAAGGTGGTGGATAACCTCCGTAGAAATAGCGGCGAGCTAAATTACCACGAGCTGGATCGTCCGACGGTTGCCCGTCGCGCCTCGCCCACGGTGCGCGACGGCTCTGCGGCCCGCAAGCTCGAGCCACGTGCCGAGAATAACGATAATCTCGACTATCTGGATATTCCGGCGTTTTTGCGTCGGCAAGCGGACTGAGAATGGCCGTTTATCGGCATTAGCCGCCACTGAGTGATCGTTATCCGGGCCTTGTGTGATCCCCTCCGCAAGACCCGGATATTTCCGGTAGAGCATCGCCGACGGTTTTGCTAGTATGGCGTCCTTGACATTCAGGGGCATGCCGCCAGTGATTCGACAGCGCACCTTAAACAACACCATTCGCGCCACTGGCGTTGGGCTGCATACTGGGGAAAAAGTCTATCTCACCCTGCGTCCGGCAGCAGTAAACACCGGCATCGTTTTCCGTCGCACCGACCTCGATCCTCCCGTAGAGATTCAGGCCCGGGCCGATAATGTCGGCGACACGACCCTGTCTACTTCACTGGTCAACGGTGATGTACGGGTTTCCACTGTGGAGCATTTGCTGTCGGCCATGGCTGGCCTCGGTATCGATAACGCCGTCATCGACGTGACCGCGCCGGAAGTGCCGATCATGGACGGCAGTGCCGGGCCATTTGTGTTTTTGATCCAGTCGGCGGGAATTGTCGAGCAGAATGAACCAAAACGTTTTATTCGCATCTTAAAGCCGGTCAACGTTCAGCAGGGCGACAAATTGGCGAGTTTTAAACCGTTCAATGGTTTCAAGGTGACATTTGCCATCGATTTTGACCATCCGGTATTCCAGAATCGCACCCTCGAGGCCTCTGTGGATTTTTCCAGTACGTCGTTTGTTCGGGAAGTCAGTCGCGCCAGGACATTTGGTTTTATGCACGAGATCGAATACCTGCGCTCGCAAGGGCTGGCCCGCGGTGGCAGTATGGACAATGCCATTGTGGTCGACGAAACCAGGATTTTGAACGAGGACGGATTGCGCTACGAGGATGAGTTCGTCAAGCACAAGGTGCTGGACGCCATCGGCGATTTATATCTTTTGGGTAACAGTTTGATCGGTGAATTCGCGGCTTACAAGTCCGGTCACGCGCTGAATAATCTGTTGCTGCGCACCCTGATCGCCCAGGAAGATGCGTGGGAAGTGGTCACATTTGAGCACAACGAAGAACAGGCGCCGATTTCCTATACCAAGCCGTTACTGGCGGGCTAAACTACCGCGTGCACTACTATGATCAAATACGGAATCGACTTCACGAATAACATAAGAAGCTATCAGTGAAAATTATCATTATCAGCCATCGCTACGGCAAGACCCTCTCCCTGCACCTGAATCAGTGGGCGAAAGTACTATTCTCCCTGTGCTTGCTCGGATTACCGGTGGGCGTCAGCGTGGTGCTGGGGTTGCAATACAGCCGCGATCACGGCCCTTCGTTACAGGATTCCGTTGCGCAGCTGGAGCGGGAACTGGCTCTGCAACGGGACGGCCTCGGCAAGGCGGAAGGGGAAGCGGGGCGACACGTGGAAGCGTTGACCCTGAAACTGGCGGAAATGCAGGCCCGCCTGGTGCGTCTCGACGCCCTCGGTGAACGCATCACCGGCATGGCCGGTCTCGACGACGGAGAATTCGATTTCAGCAGCGCGCCAGCGGTGGGTGGCCCCGAGGAAGCGGGCGAGGAACAGGTCAAGGATACGACGCTTGAGCGGTTGCTGGCAGACCTGCAGGCGCTTCTGGATAATCGGGAAACCCAGCTGGAATTGCTCAAGGACATGATGGCGGACCGCAAGTTGACCCGGGATGTTGCCGTGGCCGGACTGCCCATCACCAAAGGCTGGATGTCGTCGGGCTATGGAATGCGCAGCGACCCCTTCAACGGGCGCAAGGCGTGGCACAAAGGGGTGGACTTCGCCGGTAAAATGGGCGCGGACGTGGTCGCCGTGGGTGCCGGCATTGTGATTCGCTCGGAACCCTACAAAGGTTACGGTAATTTGATCGAAGTCGATCACGGCGGTGGCCTGGTAACCCGCTATGGGCACAATAAAGTCAATCTGGCAGCGCCTGGTGACCTGGTAAAAAAGGGTCAG
>JBFJKD010000320.1:0-2466 GCA_041635095.1 Porticoccaceae bacterium | reverse complement strand
CGGTATTTGTTCAACGATGCGCCCGCACAGGGGTCACGCCAAACAGGGGTCAAACTGATCGGCGCCGTAATCTCATAAGCTGATACCGATCAGTACCAGGCACAGACCGTGCGAACGCCATGCAGAGGGAACACGATTGCGCTGTATCGCTGAATTTTTCTTATTTATTTTCCAACTCCCTGCGGATTTCAAGCCGCGACACTAATCCTTAACCTATCCTTAATCTATCCTTAACTTAGTTCAATATTGCGAACCCATTTGAAAAACAACCAACATGCTGCCTTAGCGGGCTGTATCATTGTCGACCCGCAACCAGCCAGCCGTTATTTTAGATTACTCATAATACCCCGCACTGCGGCCGGGATATCGGCTGGCAGCACCAAAATTTTTGCGTTTTGGGAGGTGGCCATGGTTTTAATTGAATCCACGTAGCGCTCCCCGAGTAAATACATAATCGGCAATTCGTTCTGCCCAATGGCATCGGTCACTTTTTCAATGGCCTCTTTAGTGGCCTGGGCAATGACCACTTTGGCTTCGGCGTCGCGACGGGATGCTTCCAGCCGACCATCCGCCTCGAGAATAGCTGCGGATTTCTCACCATCGGCGCGGGTAACAGTCGCGCGACGCAAACGCTCGGCCGCAGCCTGCTCTTCCATGGCTTTTTGCATGGTTATGGACGGATTAATATCCTGAATCTCAACAGTTTTCAGGGTAATACCCCAATCGGAAATATCGTCGGAGATAGATGCTTTCAATTTAGCCTTAATCTGGTCGCGGGAGGACAGGGCCGCGTCGAGGGCCATTTCGCCAACGATGGAACGCAAGGATGTTTGCACCAGCGTGCGAATCGCCAGTTCGTAATCTTCGACTCCATAAACCGCTTTTTCTGGCGACAGAATATTAATGTATGCCACCGCATTGGCGATGATCACCACGTTGTCCAGGGTGATAACTTCCTGGGAAGGAATGTCGAGCACGATATCTTTTGTAGTGACCTTGTAGGCTACCGTATCCACATAGGGAATAATAAAATTAAGGCCCGGAGCCAGAGTTACATGAAACTTGCCAAGGCGTTGCACCACCCATTTATAGCCCTGCGGCACCTGCCGCACGCCCTTGAACAGAGTGATAATCGCTACGGCCAAAAGTGCAAAAATAACTATGGTGCCGTCCATATTGTTCTCCATGTGATTGAACACGTTACGCGCAGAATTACGCGCCGTCTTTATTAATCAGCCAGGTTAATTTAATCAGCCAGGTCAATTAAATCTGTCTATCGACGATCAGCGCGTTTCCGGAAAATTCCGTAACCACTACCCGATCGCCCTCGTTAATGCCTTCCTGTTTGCAAATAAATTCCCATTCATCTTCGCCGAGTACGGGTATACTGAATCGCACGCGGCCCCGACCGCCCTGAAAAGGCGCCTTGATGACCTGACCGACCCTGCCAACAGCGCCTTCCCGGGATAACCCGGCCACTGTTTTATCGATCATTTTCGGTTTGAAATACCGAAACCAGGCAATGGCAAATAAAGTGGATATGGCTGTCCACATCAGCACCTGTAACCCGATGCCGAGAGCGGGGAAAATCCAGAGCAGAATACCCACGACGACGGCGCCAAGCCCGAACCAGACGACAGTGAAGCTGGGTAAAAAAATTTCAATAACGATCAGCCCCAACCCCAGCACCAGCCAGTGCCAATATAACCAATCCATAATGTGCTCCTGTTTTATTATTGCGCCATCCGTTCTAGGATGATTTCATTGTAAAGGTGACCCGAACCGGGCACAACTGGCGATGGCCGCCGACGATCTGACACGAGTACTATTCAAGGTCGAGGACAAATCAAGATCGAGAACAAAAACTACACCAAACTACACCGACGGCGTGGACGGCCTGCCAGGTGCCAGATTGCGACACATCAGCAATGCATCTTCGCGCCCATGGGCGGCGTGATAGTAAGCGCGCCGCACGCCGGTTTGCTCGAACCCGTGCTGCTTGTACAGGGAAATCGCGGGAACATTGCTGGCTCGAACTTCGAGATAAATTTTTGTTGCGAAAGCCTTAACATCCTCGATCAAAAAATGCAGTAATGCGCGACCCAGCCCCTCGCCCTGAAAGTTAGGTGCGACGGCAATATTTAATAACTCCACTTCGTCCAGTATCAGCACAAAAATTACGTATCCGCGTACTTTTTTGTTACACAGCAACACATAACAGCGATGGTCGTCGAGGCTTTGTTCAAACTCGCCACGAGTCCATGCAAACGGCGAAACCTGGGATTCTATTTTGCACAGACTATCGAGGTGATGGCGTTCGGCCGGCACGATGACGACATCGCCGCTGTTGTCGTCCACGGCAGGATTTAGCCGTTTTCCAGAAAACGAATGGCCGCCCAGGTCTCGGCTTTGCAGGCCGGCTCGGCCGCCATCGCGGCCAGCCCTGGGGTGAAAATGACCGTCGCG
>JBFJKD010000319.1:0-2491 GCA_041635095.1 Porticoccaceae bacterium | reverse complement strand
TTCGGCGATATTGTCGGCCCGACCGGATACGGTGGCATTAATACCTTCGCTGGCAAGTAATACCGTGCCGCGTATATCCCGAGCGGTCATCATGTCCAACAGCGGCTCGCGCAGTTCTCTCCAGCCTTCCATGGCGATAAATTTGTACAAAGTGTAGACAGTGTGCTGAAACATGGAATTAGTTGTCCGGGACATTAAGCCGCGTACGCTATCAGGGGCGGACCCGCATTATAAAAAAATTAGTGCCCTATCGGGAAAGTTTTTACCACGGTGCTAATCCGCAACGCCCCACTTTTGGCCGCCAGCCTGTGGCGAAATCCGCAGCATGGCGGTTTGTCGACAACCCACCACCAGTTGATCGGTGCTGTCCCAGATCAAACCCTGCTCCTCGACAACGCCATTTTTGATGATATCGCTCTTAAACATGCAGCGCAGGGGTCCGGGCGCAGGCACACCATGAATCTGCACGGTCAACTCAAGGGTCGGCACCCAGCCGGATGGGCCATACAGGGTGAACGGCGGGGGGGGAAACCCATCCGCAAATAGTAATAATCCGAATGCGTCGATGGCACTACCATCGGCAAATGCAGTCCAGCCCAACCAGCGCCCACTACCATCTGGCTCGCCCTGTAAGGAGCGCACATTGGCGGGCGACATATTTTGTACCACCCGTTGCCGGTAGGTTAAGCTCGGCGGACAAGGCGCGGACAGGCATTCCTCATAAGTCGGCATTTCTGGTATTTTTTCCAGCACACGATCGACGCCGGAAAGTTTGTTGCGGTCGGTAAAAATAGCGATCAGCTGAACCTTGATTTCGCCATTCTGGATAACCTTCACCATCCCTTGCGAAACGGAACCGCCGGTGCGCAACACCTCCACCACACACCGTGCCGGGCCCGGCACCGCGCGCGCCAGATAATAGGCAGTTACTGTCAGTGGATCCTTGTGGGGCAACGCCGCGGATAGTGCCCGCGCCGCCACTGCCATGATATAGCCACCGTTTACAATTTCGCCAAGACACCAACCGGCACTTAATTCAGCTTCCCAGGTATTATCGCTGACGCGCCGCACAGCGCTGTCGCGGGCAAATTCCCCCGCGGGCAAAACAACCTCTACATTCAATCTTGTATTCCTCTATGCACACTACACATCCGGCAGGGGCCTGAGCGCCGCTTGACCAGTGCTACATTATCACCCAGGTTGTGGTGCCATGTCCGCGTATTCAAAGGAAATTGTGAGCGATAATACCCAATGCCAAGACCTTGCAAACATACCCCGTCCCCACCGGTCGTGGAGAACGCTTAATACATGAACAACTCCATAAATGCGTTGACCGGCATGCCTTCCAGCCGCGTCTGATCCTTGCACAGGGCAACTATCTGCGCGCACCGCTCGGGCACAAAACGGGTGGCCAGATGACGTTTGAATTTTTCCTCCAGAAGCGGAATGCCCTCGGCGCGGCGACGGCGGTGGCCCAGCGGATAGTCGATCGCGACCTTTTCCGTGGCACTGCCATCTTCGAAAAACACCTGGATCCCGTTGGCGATGGAACGTTTGTCCGGGTCGTGGTAATCCCGCGAGTAGCGCGGCTCTTCGACAACCTGCATTTTTTCCCGCAGCCTGTCAATTAACGGGTGGGCGGCGTGAAAGCTGTCCGCATAGGACTCCGCCACCAGATTGCCGAAAATCAACGGCACCGCCACCATATATTGCAGGCAATGATCCCGATCCGCTGGGTTCGCCAACGGGCCGAGCTTGGAGATAATACGAATCGCCGACTCGTGGGTGGTAATCACAATGGTTGTGATTTCCTCCAGCCGATCCTTCACCTGCGGGTGCAGAATAACCGCCGCCTCGCACGCAGTCTGGGCGTGGAACTCGGCCGGGAAGGAAACCTTGAACAGAATATTCTCCATCACATAACTGCCGTAATCCCGCTGGAACTTAAACTGCCTCTCCTGCGGCGGCTTAAGCTTGAGGTCCGCGCAGGTATGGCTAAAGCACACATCGTAGAAACCCCACTGCGGCGCCGTCAGCACACTGGGAATCCCCATCTCGCCGCGCATGGCCATATCCGCCAGACGCACCGCGCGGGACGTGGCATCTCCCGCCGCCCAGGATTTGCGCGAACCCGCATTGGGGGCGTGCCGATAGGTACGCAGCGCGGAACCATCCACCCAGGCCTGGGACAGCGCCGCCATAATCTGCCCCCGGTTGCCGCCCATCAATTTGCACACCACTGCCGTGGACGCCACGCGGACCAACAGGACATGGCACAGGCCAACCCGGTTAAAACTGTTTTCCAGTGCCAGAACCCCCTGAATTTCATGGGCCATGACCATCGCCTCCAGCACGGCTTTCATGGTCAGCGGCGCGCTGCCCGCCGCCTCGTTGCACTGGGAAATATAGTCGCAGACCGCGAGAATGCCGCCGAGATTGTCCGAAGGGTGACCCCACTCCGCCGCCAGCCAGGTGTCGTTAAAGTCCAGCC
>JBFJKD010000318.1:0-2515 GCA_041635095.1 Porticoccaceae bacterium | reverse complement strand
GGCCTTTTCGCGGCGAATATGTTGCTCCCGGGTTTGCATCGCCATACGCAACGCAGGCTTGCCGCGCACATCTATCGACACACCAATAATGCGTCCGGGCGCGGCCCGTTTGTAGTCGTCCCGAAAGGCCATAAAGGCCGCGTGCGGACCGCCAAAGCCGAGCGGCACACCGAAACGCTGGGCGCTGCCGACGACAATATCTGCTCCCATGTGTCCGGGGGCCTTGAGCAACACCAGACTCATCAGATCAGCGGCAACGATGGCCAGGGCACCCTGCTGGTGAATCAGTGCGATGGTTTCGTCGAGATTGTTTACCGCGCCGCTGGATCCCGGATACTGCAACAGCGCGCCAAAGCACTGGTGTTGCTCGAGGTGTTGGTGTGGATCCCCTTCGACGATATCGAAGCCGAAATGCTCGGCCCGGGTGCGCACCACCGCTTTGGTTTGTGGGTGGCAATCCGCGGCCATGAAAAATGTCTGGCAGTCGCCACCGCGCTGCAACCGTTTGGCCATTGCCATCGCCTCGGCGGCTGCCGTTGCCTCGTCGAGTAGTGAGGCGTTGGCCATTGGCATGCCCGTCAGATCGATCACCATCTGCTGAAAATTCAACAGTGCTTCCAGTCGGCCCTGGGAAATTTCTGGTTGGTAGGGGGTGTAGGCGGTGTACCAGCCGGGGTTTTCGAGCACATTGCGCAAAATAACGTTTGGAATAATCGTGTTGTGGTAACCCAGGCCGATCAGCGAGGTGAATAACTGGTTGCGATTGGCGATGCTCGCCAATGCCTGCAGCGCGTCGCGCTCGGAACGTGGTCTGGGTAGTTTCAGTTCGTCGCGCATCAGAATACTGCGCGGCACAAGGCTCTCAACAAGCTGCTCCAGACTGTCGGCCCCGAGGGCAGTTAGCATTGCCTCGATTTCCTGCGGCCGTGGTCCAATGTGACGATTTATAAAGTCGTCGTACCCGGCATCGGCATCGAGAATCGGATTAGAGGGCATAACAGCAAGGTACCCTGAGTAGCAGGTTAGCGGGCAGATCGTAATTGGCAATTCACGATCCATCGCGCAGGCCGTGCATCATAGCAACCGGTATCTTCCCCCGGCAAATCGGATCCCGGAAAATAGCCCTTGTTGACGAGGGCGTTCCATAGTCGGCACTAAGACCTGTCCCCGGCAGGTATTCGTTCAGTGGCACGTGATACAGGGAAGTTGGGGAATTCAACCCAATACACTACGTGTCGAGACTACTGGAGCGCAGTTGGCCCCGGACCCCGACCACAAAGCTTCCCCGGTCCAGGGCGATTAACCCATCATGGTGGCTAATAAATGGCCAACCGTCAGGTTCTTTGTCAGGCGGACGAGTACTTGCCCTTGCGCATACAATGGCGAATTTCACGTTTGCCCGACAATTTCAACCATTTATCCGTTGATGTTCGTGGCGTTCGGTCCTATATTTAATGGTTGGTGGCGGTGTACTGTGGCAGTTGGTTATTACAGTCATACCAATGTGCAAAATTGATGGTCCGCAGATACCAGGGAATAAACGATTTATGGCCAATATTTTTAGTGATAGCGAAAAAAAATACGCGCCCGAGCACTTGATTAAAACCCCGGTTGGTCAATTGCAAGTAGGGATGTTTGTTGCTGAACTGGATCGTCCCTGGCTGGAAACGCCATTTTTAATCCAGGGGTTTGAAATTCGCCACCCTAGTCAAATTAGAAGTCTCAAAGAGCATTGTTACCACGTCTACGTGTTGCGCCCGGGCGTGGCCATAAAAAGTGCCAGGGCGAGCGCTCCCGCACTATTGCCCAAAGCGGGCACGCCAAAAATTCGGACCACTGGCAATATGATTTACGGCAGTGCCGGCAGCAAAATTAATCGCCGCCAACCGAAACGCGGGCTGAAGCCAGTGGTGCGCAATCGGCCGGCGTACGAAAATTCCGTGTCGGCGCGCGCTGAACATGCCTATGCTCGCAAAGCTTACCGCGAGGCGCGGCAGAGCCTCGACGGATTATTGTCCGCCGCGCAGATGGGTAGCATGATTAGCACCGAGAGCGCCCGCAGCACCGTGACGTCCTGTGTTTCGAGTATTCTGCGTAACCCCGACGCCATGATGTGGATGACCAAGATCAAACACCAGAACGAATACACCGCCGAGCACTGCCTCAATGTGTGTGTGCTGGCCATTGCATTTGGGCGCCATCTCAATTTTTCCGAAGCCGATCTGGAGACGGTGGGTTTGTGTGGTCTGTTGCACGATTTGGGAAAAATGCGCGTGCCCCTGGAAATTCTGGACAAACCGGGCAAGCTTGCCGAGGAAGAGTTTCGCGTTATTCAGCGCCATACCGTCGAAGGGCGCGATTTGCTGGTGGCCAGTTCCGGTGTCGACCAGAAAGTCATTGATGCGGCCTTTAATCACCACGAACGGGCGGACGGACAGGGTTATCCCCGTGGACTGCCGGCGGAGGATATTCCCGAGTTTGCCCGGGTCATCTCTATCGTCGACGCCTACGATGC
>JBFJKD010000317.1:0-2518 GCA_041635095.1 Porticoccaceae bacterium | reverse complement strand
TTTGGCGGTACAGTATTCCGTACCATCGTCTTCGTCCCAATTTTTCATGAATAAACCCTCCACGGCATAGCCTTGCTGCAACAGCAGCAGAGCGCTGACCGAGGAGTCGACGCCGCCGGACATGCCGACGATGATTTTGCCGAGATTGTTCATAAAAGCCTGAATGTTTAGGCGAATAGTGGCGCTGGCCACCTGCGGGTACGGAAAGCCGGTGATTCTAACGACAATCTCGCATTATCTCTAATGGAAAACGTCTTCCGGCGCGGTAATCGACAACAGTTTGTAGAACCATCGGGCTCCGCAGTCGAGTTGTGATGGCCTGTAACTCGACAAAACTGAGCCATAAGGCCCGTTGAATCTCAGGGTCGGGCGGTTGTGTCACCTCCTGCACAAGCGGCTCGCATACAAAACTGTGGCGATAATAGGTAATACCATCGTGCGGCGAACGATAAATGGTTATTCCCAAAAACCAGGTTGGGGCCACTCGCCAGCCGGTTTCTTCATAGGCTTCCCGCATCACGGCTTCCACCAATGATTCGCCCACTTCAACGTGGCCCGCTGGCTGATTGATGACAGCTTGCCCATCGATCAATTCCTCCACACACAGGAAATGCTCCCCCCGGGGGATCACGGCGGCGACAGTTAAATGGATCTGGTTCTCGTGCATGGCTTGCTCCCTTGGTGCCATTTAACGCCATATGGCGTCACTGGAGTCGATGCTGAGCGCTGTATGCTCACCAGGCCGCAGTGGGCCGAGGTGCCAGGGGCCGATTTGTACACGTATGAGGCGTAGCGTGGGGTGACCCACCGCGCTGGTCATGCGCCTTACCTGGCGGTTTCTGCCTTCGCTGAGGGTCACTTGCAGCCAACAGGTGGGAATTGCTTTTCTGACACGAATTGGCGGCGTACGTGGCCATAAATCGGGTTCGTGAATGAGTTGTACCGCAGCGGGCGATGTTGGTCCGTCTTTCAGGAGCACACCAGAACGCAACGCCTGCAAGGCGTGCTCTGCGATGGATCCTTCTACCTGCACCCAATAGATTTTTGTCAGTTTAAACCGCGGATGACTGATCCGGGCTTGTAGTGCACCGTTATCGGTCAGCACTAATAGCCCTTCTGAATCTCGATCGAGGCGACCCGCGCAATACACGTCGGGAATAGTGAGATAGTGCTCCAGGCCAGGGTGTTCAGAGGTGGATGTAAATTGACTCAGCACCCCAAAAGGTTTATTGAAGAGGATTAGTTTGGCGCTGAGTTTAGTCATTGGCGCAGCCGTCAGAATCGACTTTGTGTAAAATTACTACAGAATATATCGGGTTCATGTTAGAATTTCGCCAATTTTGCGTATCTTTTTCAGGGCTTTTACGGAGGTAAGTGTCGATGGGTTTTCAGCATATCAAGGTTCCGCAGCAGGGGACAAAAATAACCGTTAACAGTGATTTGTCCCTTAACGTCCCCGACAAGCCGATTATCCCGTTTATTGAAGGTGATGGCATCGGCGCAGATGTTACGCCGGTGATGATCAAGGTTACCGATGCAGCTATCGCCAAGGCCTACAATAACAAGAAGGCGATCGTATGGATGGAGGTGTATTGTGGCGAAAAAGCGGCGGAACTGTACGATGGAAACTGGTTTCCTGCGGAAACACTTGAGGTAATTAAGGACTATAGCGTTTCCATTAAAGGGCCGCTTACCACGCCGGTTGGCGGGGGATTTCGTTCCCTGAATGTGGCCCTGCGTCAGGAGCTCGATCTATATGTCTGCCAAAGACCTGTGCGCTGGTTTACGGGCGTGCCATCGCCGGTTAAAGAGCCCGGCAAAGTCGATATGTGTATTTTTCGGGAAAATTCAGAAGACATCTACGCCGGAATCGAATGGCGGGCAGGTAGTGACGAAGCCAACAAAATCATTCAGTTTCTGCAAAAAGAGTTGGGCGTTACCAAGATTCGTTTCCCAGAAAATTGTGGCATAGGTATCAAGCCGGTATCCGAAGAAGGTACCAAACGGCTGGTACGTCGGGCGATTCAATATGCACTCGACCAGAACAAACCATCGGTTACCCTGGTGCACAAAGGTAACATCATGAAGTTTACCGAAGGGGCGTTCTGCGATTGGGGGTACGAACTGGCGCGCGATGAGTTTGGCGCTCAGCCTATTGACGGCGGGCCATGGCACTCGATAACTAATCCGGCAACCGGTGAGAAAATCGTAATCAAGGATGTTATTGCCGACGCCATGTTGCAACAAATATTGCTGCGTCCTGCGGAGTACAGTGTTATTGCTACGCTTAACCTGAATGGGGATTACCTGTCGGATGCATTGGCCGCGCAAGTTGGTGGTATCGGGATTGCTCCTGGGGCGAATCTGTCCGACACTGTGGCCATGTTCGAGGCCACTCATGGCACGGCGCCCAAATATGCCGGTCTGGACAAAGTTAATCCCGGGTCTGAGATCTTGTCCGCGGAAATGATGTTGCGTCATATGGGCTGGAATGAGGCGGCCGATCTGATCGTCAAGG
>JBFJKD010000316.1:0-2529 GCA_041635095.1 Porticoccaceae bacterium | reverse complement strand
GCATTGGTATAGCCAACGCGAAAAAAAACGGCGCGAGGAAGGGCGGATGCAAGGTGGCAACGCGCGACAGCACAAAGTGTTGGTGGTGGAAGACGAGCGCGATATCGCTGAGCTGGTGAGCTTGCATCTACGCGATGCCGGATTCGCCGTTACCACAATAGCAGACGGTTATGCGGGTATGCGCGAAGCCAGCGCAGGTGGCTGGGATCTGGTGGTCCTCGATATACGCCTGCCCGGGCCGGACGGGCTCAGTATTTGCCGAGCACTGCGGCAACATCGCGATTATGTACCTATTCTCATGTTGACTTCAAAAACGGCGGAACTTGATCGTGTGCTGGGCCTTGAGCTGGGTGCGGACGATTATGTGAGTAAACCCTTCAGCGTCGCCGAGCTGGTGGCTCGCGCCCGGGCGATCTTGCGGCGGGTAGATGCTGCGCAGGCTGGTTCTGAGATGAGCCAGGAAATCATTGCGGTCGGCGATATTTGTATTGACCCGGCTACCCGTGGCGTAACGGTGGCGCGACGCCCTGTCGAGCTCACCGCGCGGGAGTTTGACCTGCTGCTGCATTTCGCCCGGCACCCAGGGCGGGTGTTCAACCGCGCGCAACTGCTGGATAGCGTGTGGGGCTTTGGCCACGACGGTTATGAACATACGGTGAATTCACATATCAACCGGCTGCGCGCCAAGGTCGAAGCGAATTCCGCCGAGCCAACGTACATCGTCACGGTTTGGGGTGTCGGCTACAAAATGGCTGCCCCGGCGTTGACTCGGGTTTAAGGGCGCGTATGCATATTCAGGCTGTTACCGGCGGGCGCCTGACACCGTGAATGGTTACGGGGAGATCGGGTGATCCATTCTCTGTTCGCGCGTTTATCGGTGGCCTTGCTGGTGCTGATGACGGCCATTAGTGGTGGTTTTCTGGCAATAGAACAATGGAGCGCGCGCCAATATTATGAGGAGCTTACCCAGCGGCTCAATGCGCCCATTGCCATGTACGTTACCGATCAGGCTGAGCTTATTAACAAAGGCCAGGTGAACAAGGCTGAAATGGCTCGATTGGCCGAGCGAGCGATGGTGATCAATCCCAGCGTCGAGGTTTATCTGCTCGCCGCGGATGGGCGTATTCTGGCGCATGCCCTGCCAGCGGACTCAGTGCAGTTAGCCACCGTTGATCTGGCACCAGTAAAAGCCCTGATCGGCGGCACCAGGACCATGCCGATTCGCGGCGTTGACCCGCGTAATCCCGAACGCCAAAAAGTGTTTTCCGCGCATCCGGTGCTCAGCGAAGGCGAATTGCAAGGCTATCTCTACGTTATTCTCGGCGGCAAAAAATATGATGAACTGGCCAGCACCATCCGCGCCAGTTATATCGGTAAGGTAAGTTTCAGCGCCATAGTCGCCCTGGCGGCGGCAGCATTTTTTGCCGGTTTGCTGGTATTTGGCTTGCTGACACGCCGCTTGACTCGCTTAAGCGCAGCCGTGCAGATATTCAGTGACAGTGATTTTGCGCCGCAGGCGATAACCGCCATTGGTGACTTGCAGTCAAAAAAAAATCAGGGCGAAAATGGTGCCGACGAAATTAATCGGCTCGCCGGTGCCGTGCAGGCGATGGCGAATAAAATAGCGGAGCTGCTCGACGGTCTGAAGGAAACAGATCGCTTGCGCCGTGAGCTTATCAGCAATGTATCCCACGACCTGCGTACGCCCCTGGCGTCCATGCTCGGTTATGTCGATACGCTGTTAATAAAAAACGATCAACTGAATCCTGCGGAGCGCGCGCATTACCTGGAAATTGTCCGCAATCATACGCGACGACTTGAGGGGCTAATTGGCGACCTGTTTGAACTGTCCAAACTGGAAGCTGGCAGCGTGCAGTTGCTGGCTGAGTCCTTCCCTTTGGCCGAGCTGTTGCAAGACGTGTGTCAGGAATTTGAGCTGGAGGCCACCCAGCGCAACATCCGCATCGACATCGCGCAACAAGGTCCGACGACAATCCTGGTGCGGGCTGATATCGCCCTGGTGCAGCGCGTGCTGGAAAACCTGATGCGCAACGCCCTTAACTTTACCCCGGATGGCGGCAACATATCCCTCAGCCTCGACGTCCAGGCGGACAAGGTCGCGGTGTCGGTAGCCGATACCGGTTGCGGTATTCCGGCTGATAAGCTCGACAGTATTTTTGAGCGCTTCTATACGTCGGGCACATCACGGACTTTGGCGTCTGAAGCCAACAACAGTTCTGCGGGTCTCGGCCTGGCCATCGTCAAGCGTATTCTGGAGCTGCACGGTTGCCGCATTACCGTGAGCAGTGTTGTCGATCAAGGCACCTGTTTTGAGTTCGAGCTGCCGGGGGTTCAGGTAGCCTGACTTAGGGACCAGTTAGCAAAGCTATCCACGACGAAGTCACCCTGTCTGCAGGGCCGGACCTTGCCACGTAGCGGCGTTATTTTCTGTAAACACTCATTCAGATTTATGTAAGCAAAGGTTCCTACACCCAATATTCCATGCCCGATTTTCCGCATCCGATATAG
>JBFJKD010000315.1:0-2530 GCA_041635095.1 Porticoccaceae bacterium | reverse complement strand
TTTGTTTGCCAATGTGGTTAGTAATAACTCAAGACTTTCCTGATCGCGAATAAACAGACGAATCCCCTCGCTGAGCTTTTCCGTGGCCATGGCGTCCTGGTTAAGACGCAGGCGAAAATCAGATTCACCATCCATCTGCACAATATCCGCGTTCGTACCTGTAGGGCCGCCGAGGCAACGAGTTAATACCCCGTAATCTGCGGATAGTTGCTCCAGCAATGGCGGACTGACGGTCAAACGATCACACCCGGCGAGCGCTTCAATCTGCCCGGTATTGCGAAAACTGGCGCCCATTACCACCGTTGCGTAGTGCCGCGATTTATACAATTGATAAATATTCCGCACCGATGCTACGCCCGGATCCGGGTCTTGGGCTGTATGCGTGTTGTTAGCCAGATGCCAGTCGAGAATGCGGCCGACAAAGGGCGAAATCAGATACGCCCCGGCGTCCGCCGCTGCCACTGCCTGAACAGCGTTGAACAGTAGGGTGACGTTGCAATTGATGCCGCGTTTTTCCAGCGCAGCGACGGCGCGGATACCTTCCCAGGTGCCTGCGATCTTGATCAATATGCGCTCGGAGCCAATGCCTGCCTGGGCGTATCGGTCTATCAGTTGCAGGGCGCGCTCAATGGTGCCTTGGGTATCAAACGACAAGCGGGCATCCACCTCGGTGGAAACACGGCCGGGAATTAACCGTAAAATTTCGCAGCCGATGGTCACGGCCAGCTGGTCACAGCACGCGGCGCGCTCGCGCTCGGTCATTAGTCTGGCGTTCCCCACGCAGGCAGCGACCAACGTTTGATAGTGCGGTGACTGCGCGGTTTTGAGCAGCAGGGATGGATTGGTCGTGGCATCCTCGGGGCGATAACGTGCGATGGTCTCGATATCGCCCGTATCGGCCACCACTGTGGTCATCACACGCAATTGATCGAGCTTCGAAAGGGCGGTCATGCGCAGGCCTCGGCGGTTTCGTGCATGGCGGCAACGGCTGCGTACAACACCTCGGTGCCCGCGCCGGGACGGTAGGCGTGCTCGCTGATATAACGTCGAAAGCGGCGCCCCCCCGGTTGGCCCTGAAACAGCCCGATGGCGTGGCGACTCATGTGATTAAGTTTGATACCTTCCGCCAACTGATTTTCTACAAAACTCGCGTAACGGTCGAGGATTTGTTCCCGGGAGGGCGCCGCGTGAGCCTTGCCATAAAATCGCCGATCGACGTCCGCCAGTAAATACGGGTTGTGGTAGGCCGCGCGACCGAGCATCACGCCGTCCACATGGGCTAAATGGTTTGCCGCCTCGTCGAGGGAATTAATGCCGCCGTTGAGAATAATTTCGAGGGCCGGAAAATCCTGTTTTAGCCGATAGGCGCGTTCGTACTGCAATGGTGGTACTTCGCGATTTTGTTTGGGGCTGAGTCCCTGTAACCAGGCTTTGCGGGCGTGGATAATAAAGGTGTCGCAACCGCTCTCCGCGACGGTGCCCACAAAATCCAGCAGATGCGAATAACTGTCCATATCGTCCACGCCAATCCGGGTCTTTACTGTCACCGGTATGCCAACGCTGGCGCGCATGGCCGCAATACCATCTGCGACGGTGCGCGGCGATTTCATCAGACTTGCGCCAAATTGACCGGATAGCACGCGATCGCTGGGGCAACCGCAATTGAGATTAATTTCATCGTAGCCCGCTTTCTCACCCATGCGCGCGCACAGCGCCAGCGCATGGGGATCGTTGCCACCCAATTGCAGAGCAACCGGATGTTCGCTCGCATCAAAGCGCAGCAGATAGTCCCGGTTGCCGTGCAGCAGCGCGCCGGTGGTGATCATTTCCGTGTACAACAGGGTGTGGCGGCTAATCTGGCGCAACAGGAAACGGCAGAACCGGTCGGTCCACTCCATCATGGGTGCCACACTCATGCGCCGGTTCGGGGTGCGTACTGGTGGCATAGTGTCTGATAAACGGTTGTCGGTCATAGCGGGCTGTGTGATGCGTAGCATTGCCTGGGCGGAATGCATAAAACTACTGAATGAATTTATTTCCGACGGTTTTGTTCCCAATAACGAGATGGGGACGGTAGATCGAAAACGGTACGGAACGGCATTCTATCACGGTCGTTTTGTCTACTCAGTATTTGACCTGACCACAACTGTGGGCTAGTATTTTACAACCTTACGTTGACGTTAACGTAAGATATTTGCTTGCAATGGGCTGTTGCCTGAATCACTGGAATAACGCACCGGGCTCCGTTACTAAGCACTGGTGCGATAGGAGCCTCTATGGAAACGCAAACGCGGATTGATCTGTGTCGTCAGGTATTTTCTGCGCTGGATAAAACACTGGTCTGGCGCAGTGACACCACCTACCAACATCCGGCCGCCGCCTATTGCGGTCAGGACTGGTTGTCCAGGGAAAAAAACCTGCTATTCAAAGAATACCCGCTGTTGGCAGGATTTTCCTGTGACCTGCCAACAACCGGTGATTTTCTGACTCTCGATGTTACCGGCGTGCCGGTGCTGCTGGTGCGCGACGA
>JBFJKD010000314.1:0-2535 GCA_041635095.1 Porticoccaceae bacterium | reverse complement strand
TCGATGGCTTTTAACGACTCGCCGGAGATAAAGCCAGGCATGGACACGGTGGCCTGGATAATTTGCCGGGCAAAACTTTCATAGGTACTGGCCATACCAGGGGCAATGTGACGTTCGATCAGGACGGTAATCATGGTATTAGCTACAACTGTCATGTGAGTGAATTGCCATCGCGCCGGATCGCGCCATACAGTGCTTCACGCGGCGGACGAGTTCTGGGAAAATTATCGCATGGACATCACGTTTAATCACGAACTAGACACCTCCGGCACGCGCTGCCCCGAACCGGTCATGATGCTGCACGGCGCGGTGCGTGGATTGGTTGCGGGCGAAGTGATCAAAGTGATCGCCACGGACCCGGCCACGATCCGCGATATTCCCAAATTCTGTCGGTTTCTCGGCTATCAGCTGTTGGAGCACAGTCAGTGTGGAACCACTTACCTGTATTACATACGCAAAAATCAGGTTTAGAGGAGAGGGCCGGTCAGGTTTCCACCAGCATGGAAATAGCCGCCAGAGCTTCCGGGTCCTGCGCTTTGATTTTATTGGCGATGTGGTGCTGGAAGTAGTACCGAAAACCGGGATCCTGTGGGGCCGCGAGCAGACACTTGTCGCGGGGCAATACGGGCGTCGCGACAATCTTGTGTTCATCGGCAATCGTCCCCGCTAGCGTACCGTCGTGATACAGCCGCCAGCTGATGACCTCCTTCAGCGTCAAAGTTTTGAAACCGTCTTCGGAAAACACCGCGTGCGTGCCGATGGTATCCGGTATTTCCTGTACGATATCGCTGTCCGCAGTGCAGATATGGTCGTAGTACTCGGCGGCGGTTTCGAGTTCCAGGGCCTTGTGCATGGGCGGCTCATAGAAAACGTCGTCGATGGCGGGGTCGTAGTAACCCTCCCATTGGCCGTTCAGGGGATCGTTAAGATCCGTGCAGCAGGCCAGTTGATCCAGCCATGGCACCATGCCTTCAATTTCGCCATCCTCGCGTAATGCCCAACAGAGTATCTTGATGGTAAAGAGTTTGTCCGGATGGGCATCGTTGGAGTAGAGCATTTCCAGATCGTCGATTTCCGGGGCCAGGCGGATAAAGCGGCGCAGGTGGCGATCGGCGTAGGGTCTACGGGTGAAAAGGTCGACCACATTGTCTACATTGTGACACACGCTAGAGGCAGTCATAATATACGCTCCTGGCTGTCGCGGTCGGTAGATCAGACGGTGCGCAGGCACCCGTTGTGTCAGGCGACTACCCGTTAATCACTACATAAGGTACTCTCCAAGTTTCAAAAGCACAATACCTTGTACTATTTTTTTAACTAAACGTTTGGACTCGGGCATGGCGGCGAGCGCGATGACGTACTATTTTGCCTATGGCTCCAATATGGATGCCACGCGTATGCGGGCTCGAGAACTACGGGTGAGCGACGCGGTGTCGGGTCGGCTGTCGGGATTTGGACTGCGTTTTAACAAACGCTCGCGGCACAATCCAACCTGGGCCTGCGCCAACATCGTTTACGCACGGGACGAACAGGTGGAAGGTGTTCTCTATCAGTTGGCAGACCATGGCGAAATAGCCAAACTCGATCCCCACGAGGGCACGCCCGTCTATTACAGCCGGGAATATTTTCTGATCGAAGTGGCCGAGGGGCTGCGCCCCGCCTGGACCTATGTAGCGAATCCGGCCAGCATTGATAACCAGCTACTCCCTGCGCGCTGGTACCTGGAACATCTGCTGGCCGGGCGGACCTTTCTCAGCGATGAGTATTATGCACGGCTGGTTGCCACACCCTGTCTGGAAGAAACCGATGGCCGTTGGTAGCGTCTCTGGAAGCGCCACTGAGCGCGGCGCGCAATTCGTAGAGACGCTATTCGAGCGTTGTTTTTATGGGCTATACAACACGCGCCTGTGTGGTGGGGGAACGGAGCCGATGTATCTCCCGGCGCAGAATGACACAACCCATCATTGCCTGGTCTACCGGGCCGATTATGTAGCCAGCGCACTGCACGAGATAGCGCACTGGTGCATTGCCGGGAGCGAACGTCGGCGGCAGGTAGACTTCGGGTATTGGTACGCCCCGGACGGACGCGATCGGCAACAACAACGGGTCTTCGAGGCGGTGGAAGTGAAGCCACAGGCGCTGGAGTGGATATTTTCCGAGGCGCTGGGACTACGCTTTCGGCTGAGTGCTGACAACCTGAATGGCTGTAATGGGGAGCGTGCAAACAGCGCAGATGGCGATGAATTTGCGGATCGCGTGCACGCGCAGGTGCTGCGTTACTGTCAATCAGGTTTGCCTGGCCGTGCCGCCCGCTTTGCCGACGCGTTGGCTAACAGTCGCGGGGGCGGTAATCCGCTACTCGCCCAACGCTACGTCCGAGACGCGCTGCGATGACAGCCATTGGCATCGGCGCGCCCCTGTATCTGATCGATAGCTCGATCTATATTTTTCGCAGCTATTTCGCCTACCAACCCCTGTGGCAAAGCCGTTCCGGCATGTCCACGGAAGCCGTTTATGGGTTTGCGCGTTTTATGT
>JBFJKD010000313.1:0-2541 GCA_041635095.1 Porticoccaceae bacterium | reverse complement strand
GCCGCCGTCGGCGCCGCGCGGAAATTCCTACCGTGTCACTGGTCGGATACACCAACGCCGGCAAGTCGACCCTGTTTAACATGCTTGCTAACGCCAGTACATTCGTCGCCGACCAGCTGTTTGCGACACTGGATCCCACCATGCGGCGCCTGGTTCTGGATCAGGTTGGACCGGTAATTGTCGCGGACACAGTGGGTTTTATCAGTCATTTACCCCATAAGCTGGTCGAGGCCTTTCGCGCCACACTGGAAGAGGCGGCGCAGGCCAGCTTGTTGTTACATGTTATCGACGCCGCCAGTGATACGCGCCATCAGAACATCGAGCGCGTCAATGAAGTGCTGGAGGAAATCGGTGCCGCGGATATCCCGGTGCTGATGGTGTACAACAAAATTGATTTACTCGAGGGTGTCGAGCCACGCATTGAGCGCGATGCCCGCAATAAACCCGTTGGTGTATGGTTGTCCGGGCACACTGGCGCTGGACTGGCGTTGTTGATGCAGGCCATGGTGGAACTGTTAAGTGGCGCGATCCACCAGGGTACCTATTATCTAACGCCACAGCAGGCGCGGTTACGTGCGCAGTTCTACCGCGCTAACGGCGTCGTCAACGAACGGAGCGCGGAAAATGGTGGTACCATATTGCAAGTGAGACTGGCGCAGGCGGACTTTAGTCGCCTGCTAAAAGCTGCGGGTATTGAGGCGCAGGATTTGGCGTCCGTTCCCGATGAGCCTGTTTCTCAAACGTTGGCGCGCAGCGCCTGATAGTGAATCGCACGACCGCTTTCTGGAAGCGGTGTATCTGGAGTAAGCAATGGCCTGGAATCAACCTGGTGGCGGCAAGGATCCCTGGGGCGGTGGTAATACGCCACCCGAACTCGATCAGGCGCTACGTGAACTGAAAGAAAAATTTTCAGGAATTTTTGGTGGCGGTGGTAAAGGAGCGGGGGGCGATGGCCTGCCCGGCGGTGGCAGCTTTGCATTTTTTGCGGGTGCTCTGCTGATTATCGCTATTGTCTGGTCACTGTTCGGCATTTATCAGGTCGACGCGAAGGAAAAAGCGGTCATCCTGAGATTCGGCAAATATCTCGAAACGGTTGGAGACGGCCTGCACTGGAACCCGCCGATCATCGACTCGCGTACTATCGTGCGGGTAACCGAGGAACGGCAGTACCAGGTCAATGAAAAGATGCTGACCGAGGACGAAAACATTGTCGAGTTGCCATTGACCGTGCACTACAACATTCGCGACGTAAAGTCCTTTGTACTCGGAGTAAAGGAGCCGGAATTGAGTCTGCGCGAGGCCACCAACAGTGCGCTGCGCCACGTGGTTGGCAGCAGTAAGCTGGATGATGTGGTTTCCACCGGGCGGGAAAAACTTGGCGACGATGTCGAGGTGCGGCTGCAAAGTTATCTGGATAACTACGGCACCGGTATTCATATTGTTAAAATCAATATTCAGGAAGCCAAGCCGCCCACCGAGGTCAAGGCCGCTTACGATGATGTGATCAAGGCGCGTGAGGATCAGGAACGACTGGTCAACGAGGCTCAGGCCTACGCCAACGGCATTATTCCAGAGGCGCGGGGACGGGCGCAGCGCGTTATCGAGGAAGCCAATGCGCACCAGGCGCGGGTGGTGGCCGAGGCCGAGGGTGAGGCCCAACGTTTTGAGAAACTACTGCGCGAGTATCGCAAGGCCCCGGAGGTAACCCGGCAGCGGCTCTATCTGGACGCCCTGCAGAACGTGATGTCCAATACCAGCAAGGTGATGGTGGATGTCGAGGGCGGCAATAATATGCTGTATTTGCCGCTTGATAAAATGCTCTCCCAGCAACCATCCGTCGGAGGAGCACAACGTTCTTTGTCAGCGTCGGATATCAGCACTATTGCTGACGAGGTGATTGAAAAACTGCGTCGTCAACCGTCTGCAACGCCACGTAGGGAGGCGCGCTAATGAATCCGAAATTTTCCACGTATGTGATGTTCGCTGCACTGCTGGCGATAGCTCTGAACAGCACCTTATTTGTGGTGATGGAAACTGAACGGGCCGTCAAATTGCGCTTTGGTCGGATCATTGAAGCGGATATCGGGCCCGGGCTGCACTACAAATTACCCTTTGCTGACAAAGTCCGTAAATTCGACGCCCGTGTTTTGACGTTGGACGCGGAACCGAAAAGTTTTTTTACCGTGGAAAAAAAGCGTCTGATAGTCGACTCGTTTACCAAGTGGCGGATTATCGACGTGGAAGCCTATTACAAGGCAACCGGCGGCGATGAAGCGGTAGCCCACAGTCGCCTCGCGGATCGAGTGAACGACGGGCTGCGTAACCAACTGGGCACGCGAACCCTGCACGAAGCGGTGTCCGGTGAGCGCGATTTGTTGATGAAGAATATTACCGACGAGCTTAATAAGTCGGTGTCCTCTTCGCTGGGTGTACAAGTGGTGGATGTGCGCGTCAAGGGTATTGATCTGCCCCCCGAGGTGAGCGATGCGGTGTATCGACGCATGACGGCGGAGCGTGAAAAAGAAGCGCGGGAACTGCGTT
>JBFJKD010000312.1:0-2546 GCA_041635095.1 Porticoccaceae bacterium | reverse complement strand
GTCTACCACAAGGTGGCCTCCGGCAAGACCATATTGCACCCGGATCACGATGTGGGGGACGACGCTCAGATTCACGAATACCGCCGACAGGATCTCGATCAATTTCGTAGTTTTCTGCGGAGCTTGGTAATGCACGGCGCGGTGGGGACGGCCCTCGGCGGCGTCACCACGCTGGTCGGCGAACCGCAGAACCTGCTGATCGCTGAAAAAGCCGGTTGGAATTTTGTCGAATTTTTCCTGGTCATGGCGCCGGTCACCATGCCTGTTCTGGTTACCGGTTTGCTGGTCTGCGTGCTGCTAGAAAAGGCCGGCTGGTTCGGCTACGGTGCCACGATTCCCGAGGAAGTGCGTGCGGTACTGGTCGATTACAGTGCCGAAGAAGCCGCTAAACGCTCGCACCATGATATCGCCCGGCTATGGATACAAGCCGTGGTGGCGATAATTTTGATCCTGAGCCTGGCTTTCCATGTCGCAGCCGTCGGTCTGGTGGGTCTCATGGTAATCGTGCTGCTCACGGCTTTTAATGGCATCGTTGAAGAACACCGGATCGGACACGCCTTTGAGGAAGCGCTGCCGTTCACTGCACTGCTAGTGGTATTTTTCGTGATCGTCGCCGTTATTCACGATCAACATTTATTTAGCCCTGTGATCAATGCAGTGCTCGCCATGGATCGGAGCGTTCAGCCCACGATGTTTTTTATCGCCAATGGGGCGCTATCCATGATCAGCGACAACGTATTTGTCGCCACCGTCTATATCAATGAGGTGAAGACCATCTTAGACTCGGGCGCTATTTCCAGGGAACATTTCGACAAACTGGTGGTGGCAATCAATACCGGCACTAACCTGCCCAGTGTGGCAACGCCGAACGGTCAGGCCGCGTTTTTGTTTCTCCTGACCTCAACCCTGGCACCATTGATTCGTCTGTCCTACGGCCGCATGGTCATAATGGCGCTACCGTACACACTGGCGCTGGGTGGCATGGGATTGCTTATGGTGTCGCTGCTCTAGTGAGCTAACGGGGTACCGCGTCACACACGCACCGTTCAATCACCGCGCGGCCAGCGACAGTTTCCGGCGCTGGCCCGATCGAGAGCGGCCAGACGGGATTGGTGGGCTTGCCGTTCCTCTTCTGTGGCGAGCAACACCCTGGGGCGGGGACCGCCCATCGGTAAGGGTCTCACACCACCCTGCTCCGCTATTTGTCCGGCGGCAGGTTCGTCCCCGAGAGTCAGCGACCCCTGCCCACCAGTCATCGCCAAATAGACATCTGCGAGAATTTCCGCATCCAGCAATGCGCCGTGTAGTTCCCGCTGGGAATTGTTAACCCCATAGCGCTTGCACAATGCGTTAAGGTTGTTTTTTTGCCCGGGATGCAACTGACGCGCCATCAGCAGGGTATCAATGACCGAACAACGTTCTTCCAACAGCGGGTAAGTAACCGCCAGCTTCTTTAACTCGCTATTTATAAAACCCAGATCAAACGGCGCGTTGTGGATGACCAGCTCGGCATCGTCGACAAATTCCAGAAAGTCGGCCACTACCTGAGCAAACAATGGTTTGTCCGCCAGATCGTCGTTACTGATGCCATGCACCGCCAACGCTCCCTCGTCGATGTCCCGCTCGGGATTCACATAGCGATGAAAATGACGTCCCGTGATGCGCCGATTGATAAGTTCGACACACCCAATTTCAATAATTCGATGGTCCTGCGCAACTTCCAGCCCGGTGGTTTCCGTATCCAGCACAACCTGTCTCATTGGGTTAACTCCTCGATACCACGATTGGCCAACGCGTCCGCCAGCTCGTTTTCTCGATGCCCGGAATGCCCCTTGATCCAGTGCCAACGCACCTCGTGGCGCGCCGCCTCAATGTCCAGCCGTTGCCACAAATCCATATTCTTAACCGGCTTCTTTGCGGCTGTCTTCCAACCCCGCGCCTTCCAGCCCTGAATCCAGGTGGTGATACCGAGGCGCACATATTGGGAATCCGTGGTCAATTCGACTCGACAACTGTTTTTGAGTGCGCCCAGCGCCTCAATTGCCGCCATCAGCTCCATACGGTTGTTGGTCGTGTCTCGTTCGCCGCCATGCAGGGTTTTCTCCACCCCCCCGCAGCGCATTAGCACGCCCCAACCCCCCGGTCCAGGATTGCCGCGACAGGCACCGTCGGTAAATACTTCAACTAATTGCATGGTTACTCTCAGTTCAGTTTGTATGCCATTTTGTATTTAAGTTATTCGGTGTGTGTGGTTGCTCTTCGGGCAAGCGCAGTTGCAGATTAAATCTGGGCACAGGAATGCGTGGCCACTGCAGGCTTGCCACACCCGTCATACCCGGCACCTGCTTACGCGCAACGACCATATAAAACGCCCCCCCCGGCAGGCGCCCACGATCTGCCAACTTGCCGAGCCAGGCCAATCGGCCAAGGCGACGCAGTACTCCCGGGTTCTGTACCGGCAGCTGGCGACACCCGCGAAATATCGTTACGGGCTGAAACCCAAGCAGCCTGAGCCAGTCCCGTAATCGCCCTGCACGCAAGCTGTT
>JBFJKD010000311.1:0-2623 GCA_041635095.1 Porticoccaceae bacterium | reverse complement strand
TAGTCAGGAGTATTCCCGCGTTGCTACGCGGCGTGGATGTTGCGCTACTGGTGAGGGATGTGCTGGCGGATATCTTAACTCACGGAAACAGCGATCGTCTCAGCGCACGCAGCGACGAAATTTTGTCGACCATCGCCTGTCGTGGTTCAGTGCGGGCCAATCGGCAGCTGACCATCGCGGAGATGAACGCGTTACTGCGGCAAATGGAGGTCACCGAACGCAGCGGGCAGTGTAATCACGGCCGCCCGACCTGGGCGCAGCTGACCCTGGAGCAACTGGACAAACTGTTCTTGCGGGGACGTTAGGTGGCTGTTGCCAGCGCCGGGCAAGCGCGCCCCCTGATTCTATTTTTAATGGGTCCCACTGCGTCGGGTAAAACCGATCTGGCGCTCAGATTACGGGACCATTTACCAGTCGAATTAATCAGTGTTGACTCAGCACAAATTTATCGCGGTATGGACATCGGTACCGCCAAACCCGATGCCGAAACGTTGGCGCGGCATCCCCATCGCCTGATCGATATTCTCGACCCGGTTGATCCTTATTCCGTGGCTCACTTTGTGACGGACGCGCACCGGGAGATAGCGGATATCATCGCCGTCGGGAAAATTCCGCTACTGGTGGGAGGGTCTATGCTCTATTTTCGCGCGCTGCTCGATGGCCTGGCTGAATTGCCTCCGCCGAGCCCGCAAATACGCGCACAGATTGCCCGCGAAGCCGAGGATAATGGCTGGCCTGCATTGCACGCGCAGTTGGCGCTGGTGGATCCCGACAGTGCCGCCAGATTCCACCCCAATCATTCCCGGCGCATTCAGCGCGCATTGGAAGTCTATCGCGCCACCGGAAAGTCGTTAACGAGTGTGCATCAGGAACAGCTGCGTCTGGGTCGTGGAACGGCCGCCCTTGGTGAAACCTGTCGGGTAGTGGCCTGCGCATTATCGGGGGGAGCGCGCGGGGATTTACACAACCGGATTGCCCAGCGCTTCGGGCTGATGCTGGAGCGCGGCCTGGTCGAGGAAGTAGCGAAACTGCGCGCCCGAGGCGACCTGTTGCCCACCGCCACGGCCATGCGCGCTGCCGGGTATCGCCAGATATGGTCGTTTCTCGACGGTGATTGCGACTATCAAGACGCGGTCCAGAAGGGGGTGATCGCCACCCGACAACTGGCCAAACGGCAGCTCACCTGGTTGCGCAGTTGGCCTGATTTACACTGGCTGGATATCGACAGCACAACGGTAACGTTGCTGTCGACGTCAGAAATTTTGACTAATTACTTGAAAATTTTGAAAAAAGAGACCATATACTAAACCCAGGGGCGGTAGTATCATGATCGGCCCAGATGATACCCTGCTGTATCTGGCGATTTAACCTTATGGTTTTATGAGATATTTAATTTTTTATGTTTTCTTAGAGAAGGAGAATAACAATGTCAAAAGGGCATAATTTACAAGACCCTTTCTTGAACGTGCTGCGCAAGGAACGGATTCCCGTCTCTATTTTTCTGGTCAATGGCATCAAGTTGCAGGGCCAGGTCGAGTCTTTTGATCAGTTTGTGGTATTGCTCAAGTATACTGTCAGTCAGATGGTCTACAAGCACGCGATATCCACCGTCGTGCCATCCCGTCCCGTCAAGTTGCCCATGGCGGTGCCACCGTCTGCTGACGGGGACGGCGAGTATGGCGACGAGGACCAGGGAGGCTGATTGTTTTTTGACCGCCCGGATTCTGGCGAGCTCGCAGTACTGGTACATCTCGATATCGCCAGTGAGCGGGAGCCGGAGGACTGCCGGGAGTTTGAAGAGCTGGTGCTGTCTGCGGGCGGCGATCCAGTGGCGGTCATTGGCGGTCATCGGCAAACTCCCCAGAGTCGCTACTTTATCGGCACCGGCAAGTTGCAGGAACTCGCCGATCTGGTGTGCGAGCACGACGCCAAACTCGTTATCTTTAATCACCCACTGAGCCCGAGTCAGGAGCGCAACCTGGAGCAGGTGTTGTGCTGTCGGGTGATTGATCGTATCGGGCTTATTCTCGATATTTTTGCCCAACGCGCGCAAACTCACGAAGGCAAATTACAGGTGGAGCTCGCTCAACTCCAGCATTTGAGCACCCGTCTGGTGCGCGGCTGGACCCATTTGGAGCGCCAAAAAGGTGGCATCGGCTTGCGCGGTCCGGGGGAAACCCAGCTGGAAAGCGATCGGCGCATGGTGCGGGCGCGTATTAAAGCCATTCAGAAGCGTCTGGAAAAGGTGCGTGGCCAGCGCGCACAGGGGCGCCGCCGTCGGCGCCGCGCGGAAATTCCTACCGTGTCACTGGTCGGATACACCAACGCCGGCAAATCCACCTTGTTTAACATGCTTGCTAACGCCAGTACTTTCGTCGCCGACCAGCTGTTTGCGACACTGGATCCCACTATGCGACGCCTGGATCTGGATCAGGTTGGACCGGTAATTGTCGCGGACACGGTGGGTTTTATCAGTCATTTACCCCATAAGCTGGTCGAAGCGTTTCGCGCCACACTGGAAGAGGCGGCGCAGGCCAGCTTGTTGTTACATGTTATCGACGCCGCCAGTGATACGCGCCATCAGAACATCGAGCGCGTCAATGAAGTGCTGGAGGAAATCGGC
>JBFJKD010000310.1:0-2626 GCA_041635095.1 Porticoccaceae bacterium | reverse complement strand
CCGCCAGTGCGTATCGATCCTGCTGCGTGCGCCACCCGACCATCAATCTGGACATGCCATACCCGCCACGCCGTAATCAGTGTTAATCCAGGGTTTGTGCGAGTTGTTGCTCCCTGAACTTCAACATACGCGTCAATGGCACCATCGCACGTGCGCCAAGTTGCGGGTCAACGACGATTTCGTTGCTGCCCTGCTGCAGTGACGTCAGCAAATTTTTCAGGTGATTCATGGCCATCCACGGGCAGTTGCCACAACTGCGGCAGGTCGCGCCGTTACCAGCAGTGGGCGCGATAATTAACTCTTTGTGTGGCGCCAGCTGCTGCATTTTGTAAAAAATGCCTGCGTCGGTGGCGACGATAATTCGTTGGTTGGGCAGGTCGCGGGCGGCCTGAATCAACTGGGACGTCGAACCCACTGCATCGGCGAGGGCCACCACATTGTCCGGCGACTCGCGGTGCACCAGAATCGCCGCATCGGGATAGACCTGCCGCAAATCGAGCAGCGCCCGCGCCTTGAATTCCTCATGCACAATACAGCTGCCATCCCACAGTAACATATCGGCACCAGTTTTTTTCCGCACATAACTGCCGAGGTGCTTGTCCGGCGCCCAGAGTATTTTTTCGCCACGGCCATCCAGATAATCCACCACGTCGAGGGCAATACTCGATGTCACCACCCAATCCGCCCGGGCCTTGACTGCGGCCGAAGTGTTGGCATACACCACCACGGTGCGCTCCGGATGCTGGTCGCAGAATGCCGCAAAGGCATCCGCAGGGCAGCCGATATCCAGGGAGCAGGTGGCTTCGAGAGTTGGCATCAGCACAGTTTTTCCCGGCGTAAGAATTTTCGCCGTCTCGCCCATAAATTTGACGCCAGCAACCATCAGAGTTGTCGCACTATGTTGTTTACCAAAGCGCGCCATTTCCAGGGAATCGGAAACGATGCCGCCGCTTTCTTCGGCGAGGCTTTGAATGGCGGGATCGGTGTAGTAGTGCGCGACAATCACCGCGTCGCGCTCGATCAGCAGCGCCTTGATACGCTCGCGATAAAGCTGCTCCTGCTGCGGCGAATCGGCTTGCAGCCGGGGCAATCGGTCGAGGTGTTGCTCGACAATTTTGCGCAGGCTGGCGCCATCATCCGCAGGGATCCGTTGTGAGTCAGTCTGAGTCATAGTGCGCCGAAAACTAGCAACTGGTCGCGGCATATTAACATAGTAAATTGCCCCTCGAAGCCCGGCACGGCGTTGCAAATGGCAGTAACAAAAAAGCCTCCGCGCGGGAGGCTTTTGTATGTGGTGGGCCGTGCTGGATTCGAACCAGCGACCAATTGGTTAAAAGCCAACTGCTCTACCAACTGAGCTAACGGCCCCGAAGAGGCGCATATGTTACGTATGGGGAGTAAAAGGTCAAGGAATAAATCCCTTTACGTAGCGGGTAGGGTCACAAACACCTGCTTCGCTAAAGCCCTGGCGTCGTAAACGGCAGCTATCGCAGCGCCCACAGGCCAAACCTTCCTCCGTGGCCTGATAACAGGAGACGGTCGCACTGTAGTCCACCCCCTGACTAATACCGACGCGAATAATCTCCCCCTTGGTGAGAGCAATCAGCGGGGCGTGAATTTTTACCGGATGGCCCTCCACGCCTGCCTTGGTGGCGATGTTAGCCAGCTGTTCAAACGCCGCGATAAACTGCGGCCGACAATCCGGATAGCCCGAATAATCCACCGCATTGACGCCGATGAAAATATCCCGCGCATCCAGCACTTCGGCCCAGCCAAGGGCGATGGCCAGAAAAACCGTATTGCGCGCCGGTACATAGGTTGCGGGAATCCCTGACGTGGCACTCTCAGGCACCGCAATGCGGGTATCAGTCAGAGCCGAGCCACCGATACTGCCCAGGTCCAGGGATACTTCCTTATGGACACAGGCACCCATTGCAGAACTAAGCGCCCGGGAGGCGACCAATTCGGAGCAATGGCGTTGGCCGTAGTTATAGCTCAGTGTGTGGCAGGCGTAGCCCTTGCTGCGGGCGATCGCCAATACGGTGGTCGAGTCGAGACCACCCGACATCAGAACCACTGCTTTTTTTTCCTCCATCCCAGCTCCCGTTCTGGTCTATACCACCTGGCACCGCTTTTTGGTGTGTGCCGGAGTTAACAACCGCGGTTAAAAGGTGTCACGGCGCACCTTAGCGCCCCGCAACGTCGCCCCACACCTGTTTGTGCAACTGCAACTGCATACGCACCGCCAGGTGATCGGCAAGAATCCAGTCGGCGAGGTCCTGGGGTGACAATTGACCCTGACTCGGCGAAAAAAGTATTTCGAGATCCGTTTCGCGCAACCCGAGTTCGTCTAATTTCATCCGCGCCCAGTCGTAATCGCGACGATCGCACAGCACAAACTTCACTTCGTCCCGTGCTTTTAGCAGCGCTATATTGCTCCACAGGTTGCGTCCCACCTCCCCGGAACCGGGAGTTTTTATGTCCAGAATCACCACCACTCGCGGATCGACAGCGGCCACATCAAGCGCGCCACTGGTTTCCAGAGATACCCGATAGCCCGCGTCACACAGCGCGCTCAGCAATCCCAGGCAGGCAGGCTGGGCCAGAGGCTCACCACCGGTCACTG
>JBFJKD010000309.1:0-2641 GCA_041635095.1 Porticoccaceae bacterium | reverse complement strand
TTTTTCGAGATAAGCAGCGCATTATTTGTGGGAGAGTCTGGGCGTACGGGTTTGCGCCTCGAAGCGGAATACGAATTACTCTTCACGCAACGCTTAATTTTAACACCCGCGGTGGAAATAAATTTTTATGGCCAAAATGACGTGGCTACGGGCACCGGCTCTGGCTTATCAGACATCGAGGCGGGCTTGCGTCTGCGCTACGAGATACGCCGGGGATTTGCCCCCTATATCGGCGTCAACTGGAATAGAAAATACGGAAATTCGGCAAACTTTGCAGCTGCAGAAAAAAATGACGTAGAAGACGTGCAGTGGGTGCTGGGCGTGCGCGCCTGGTTTTGAATAAAGCGATCAAGCGGGTCGATATAACCGCTCGGTTTTTGCCGCGAGAATAAAGTCATTTTCCTGTAACCCATGGTCGCGTCGCGAACCCCAGATAATGGTAACCGCCAGGGACGCGGTGATTATGACCGGGCTATGGCTTGCCTGCATCGCGAGGTCGCCCACCGTGGCGGTGAATGCCAGCGCGGCAGTATAGTTGTCAAACGTGAAGCGGCGTTGCAAGCGTTGGGATTCGTTGTCGCTGACAAGGCGCCAGGCAGGCAACTCGGCCATTAACGCCGCCTGATCGCCAACATTGGGTGCCAGCGTGTCGATGTCACTGCTCAGGTCGCGGTCGGCTAATAACATTTGCATTCCTTACTTGCGAACAATGCAGGGCAAACGCTTACAGGCAGTTCTCTGGTTTGGGCAGGCCCGCGATTTTACTGGCGATGCGTGCCGGGCTCGGTGGAAATAATTGCAGTAAATAGATACTGCGACCTTTGTCTGCGCCCAGTTGTAGTCCCACGTATTTTACCAGGGGGCGCATGGCCGGGGACAGTTCGTATTGCTGATAAAATTGCCGCAGCAAAAGAATTATTTCCCAGTGTTCCGCCGTTAATTTGATGCCTTCCTGGGCGGCGGTGGCGGTCGCAAAGGGTTCCGACCAGTCTGCTGCCGCCAACAGATAACCTTCTTTATCAACCTTAAGCGTGTCTGCCTGCATGGTAAGCGTTTAATACCAGCTGTGTACGTTGTCCGCAATTACCGACAGCGCTACAAATTCGTCAAAGGTCGCGAGGGATACAGTGCTCAACAAATGACCGGTTAATCCCCGCGCGAGTATGTCACCTTCGAGGGCATAGACGCGAATATTGAGCTCCGCCAGCTTGTTCACAACTGCTTCCTGTGAGTGACCCACAGTCGCGCCATAGACGCCGTCTTCAATCAGTAATAGCACGTCGCCAGGTACAAGCAGACGCAGGCAGCTGCTCAGCGTAGTCTGTTGAAAGGGTGATTTATTGACAGTGTGTAAGATCATCAGAAACCTAAAATAACATCGCTATCAGCGAGTAGCTTGCTGGTCTGTGCACGCTCGATAATGGTCACGTTGTCGGGTAGATCGTTTACGTTCAATTGGCGAGCGTCGAGAGAATCCCGTTCAACTAATAACTTCTCAACCCCATATACTGGCAGGGCGCTCAACATAGCGTAGTGACTTTTTTGTTGAATCGCGGCACCTTGCTGGTTGGCCAATAGTTGCCATACCCCATCATCCATAAATAATACGGTGGGATTTGCTCCAAAAGAACCTGTGCCGAGGGCCGCTTCCAGTGCCTCCCGTGCCAGCGCCGTGCCGTAGGGCCCGTGGCGCATCACAAACAGAATCTTCTTGTTGGGAGTAATCATGCTCAGGTGCCAAAGGTAACAACACGGTCGGCCTGTTCGCAGGCTTCAATCAGTTCGCCCAGACCGCCGAGGACAAACCCGGGAGCCAGCGTGGGGCTGTCAATGTCGAGACGCGCGGCTTCATCGGCGTCGAGAATACCCCGGCGTACCGCTGCGGCCACGCACACCACGGCATTGATTCGATAGTCCCGCAGCAAGGTCTGCCAGGCCGCTGGCAAATCAAATTCGTCCCGTGGTACCGGGCGCACCGCCGCCGCGTTATAGCTTCCTTCATGGTAGAAAAATATGCTGTATATACTGTGTCCCTGACGCAGGGCCGCGCGCGCGAACTGGTAGGCGGTGTATGCGCCGGCGCTGGTATAGGGCGCGCCGTGAATGACCAGGGAGATATTAATCGTCTTGGCTCGTTGCGGTTTGCGTGCATTGTAACAAATTTGTATTGTTGAATAACTGGCGAATGTGAGGGAGTGCGTCGGCTCAACGCGGTTGCTTTATTCGCCAAACTGCATATATTGGGGCACAAGCTTTGCAGCAGGTCGGTCGCCGGGACGATGCCACTCACGGAACCGACGGTGGCCAAATTCGTTATCAAAAGAGAGTCATACTATGATCACCAAAGAAGATATGTATTTCCACACACCAACCTCTGAAGATCCTTACTGGGCGGAGACCAATTACTTCGGTTTTTATGTGCCGGGGGAACCATTACACGTTAATGTTTACGTCCTGACCCGTAAAAATCTGGGCGTAGTGTTATCGAGCGTGACGGTTACGGATGGATTTTCCAACAGCGCGCATCTGGTGAAATATTCCAATAACCAGGTGCACTTACCCTTTCCGAAAACCAATCTGGACAGCTACGAACTGGGTAACGGGCTGGCAATAAAATGTACAAAGCCGGTTATGGATTATG
>JBFJKD010000308.1:0-2644 GCA_041635095.1 Porticoccaceae bacterium | reverse complement strand
TACGACTACCCCGGCAGTGATGGCGTGGATTTCACCCTGAACGGTAATGAGAAAGAGGATTACGAGGAAGTTTACGCCAGCCTGTCTTACAAGAATGCCACGCTGGGCGTCGCCTACTCTGACGACTACTGGCTATCATCCGGCGAATTTTACTATGTTTACGGGGACTACAGCTTTGCCTTGCCAGAGGGCTTTGGTCTGGACCTGCATTATGGCTACAACAGTTTTGATGTCGCCAGCGGGGATTCGAACCTGAAGGACGCCGAAAAAGCGTTCCTGAGTAATGATGCCGACAGCTACTCTGACTATTCCATTACGTTGACCAAGACCCTCGTGGGTCTCGACCTGGCCCTGGCCTGGGTGGACACCGATCTCGACAAGGACGAAATCTTTGATACAAACTGGGCCGAGAGCACCGTAGTTTTCTCAGTTAGCAAAAGCCTGTAGTTTTTAGCAGTAACAAAAGGCTCAGAGTGAAAAACGCCGACTTTACAGTTGGCGTTTTTTTTTCGCCTCGATTTTTTGAGTCGCGGCTAATAACGAAGTGTTACCGATCGCCAGTGACATCCGCTGTAAGCCGGGTACGCAGGGCATCGATACCCGGTTTGTCTGCCAGCTCCGCCGAACTCAGGCCGCTGAGTTCATGGGGAAACACCAGCCATGCACTTGTTTGGTGCAAGAAATAGTTCGGGGTGAGGTCTGTCTGATTGTTGGCGGGCTTGAACCAGAGGGTGGCCATGCGAATGTCGGCGTGGGCCGCGCAGCGTTCCTTAAGTTGCGCAAGTACTGCGCGTGCCGTTAGACCCGTGTCGAACACGTCATCCACCACCAGAATGTTCTCCGCTGGCGTACCGTTGTCCACAAAGTATTCGAGACCGTCAATACTGACGTCCGCAGCGCGCTCTTGCACCCCGCGATACAGGCTGGTGCGCAACGGAACATGGTCGGCGTTGCACCCGAGGTAGGCGAGCAATTCGTGAATGGCGATGGCGACGGGTGCGCCGCCGCGCCACAAGCCGATAATCAGGTCGGGCTTAAACCCGCTATCGAGGATCGCCAGGCCCAGCTGGTACGAGTCGTCGAGCAATTGCTGCGCGGTAATATAGTGTTTGGCTGCCACAGAGAGTCCCGAATAATACCTTGTGCGATAATCTTTTCACGATAGACGACAAACTGTCTATAATGGCCGCGATGATTTGGTCGGTGTTTGTTTAATTGGTAATTGTTTATCGCGGAGGCGAATATGGCGTACTTGAACAAGGCGGGGATTGCCGTGCTGGCATTGGCGCTGTCACTGACAGTAGCGGGCTGTGGCGACGATAAGGCAGCTGCGCCACTGACCGCGCAGCAGGAAAAAGAGGTCGCGGCAAGACTGGCGCCGCCCGGCGAAGTGGTAATGGCCAGTGACGTTGCACCGGTAGCGGCGGCTACAGCGGGCGGTGCTGCCCGTACCGGCGAGGAAATTTACAACACCAAATGTATGACCTGCCACGCCACCGGCGTTGCGGGCGCACCGAAACTAGGCAATATTGAAGAGTGGGCACCGCGCATTGCCAAAGGTATGGACGTATTGTACGCCAGCTCAATTAACGGTTTTAACGGCATGCCCCCTAAGGGTCTGTGCATGGATTGTTCGGATGATGAGCTGAAAGCTTCCGTCGATTACATGGTTGGAAAAAGCCAATAAAGTATTAGAGTATTTGTGTGGATAACAGGCCGCGCCCATTGGCGCGGTTTTTTTTGCTGATTTGCTGGATGCCGTGGGTGAAGATGTCCTACCCCACCCTCGGACAGAATAATTAAATCGGCACAATGCCGCGTCGTTTGAAGGGATGGGCCGGGCGTCGGTTCCGGGCCATATCCAGAGCACGAATCAGCACCTTGCGGGTGTCGCGTGGGTCGATAACATCGTCTACCAGCGCTGCTTCGGCAGCGGGCAGGATGGTGGTTTTGGCCTTAAATTCGGCGATTAGCGCTTGTTTGCGGGCTTCTCCGTCTTCCAGCTCCGCTAATCCCTTGCCAAATAATATCTGCACCGCATCGTCGGGGGATATGGCGCTAAATGACGCCAGCGGCCAGGCAACCAGCATATTGGGCTGCATGCCGAGGCTGTTCATGCCGTAGTGGGCGAGGCCAAATGCCTTGCGCATCATGACGGTGAAACGTGGCACGGTGGCGTGTTCAATTTCGTAGAGCATGCGGGTCGACCAACGGATGATGCCGTCCGTTTCCGACTGGGGACTCGGATAGTAACCGGGGATATCCTGAAGGAAAATAAGCGCGATACCATACACATCACAAAAATTAATAAACCGGCAAATTTTCTGACAGGCCTTGACGTCGAGGGTGCCAGACATGTGCAGGGGCTGATTGGCGATAAACCCAACCACGCGCCCATTCATGCGCGCCAGGCAGGTGACGATGTTGCGGGCGAAGGTGGGTTTTAATTCGAAAAATTTACCGTCGTCCACCAGACTGGAGATAATTTTTTTGACGTCGTAGGCGAAGCGCAGGTCGGTGGGCACGATATCCATCAGCTCTTCGCAACTACGCTGTGGGTCGTCGCGGGGCTGTCGAAACGGGGCGGGCTGGTTGCAGTTATCCGGCAAGTAGCTGAGAAATGTTTTGATTTTCTCAATACACT
>JBFJKD010000307.1:0-2663 GCA_041635095.1 Porticoccaceae bacterium | reverse complement strand
GGCAAATTACCGGGATATGTATAAAGCTCTCACCAGGCAGATCAAAAAAAACGGGCAAAACAAAGCAGCCATTCGGCTGCTTGAAAGTGTGGAATCTGGTAATTCTGACTGGACGCAATTAATCAGTTGAAACGTTTTACTTCACCTACAATTTGTTCCGGGGTGAACGGCTTGGTGACGTAACCAATGCCACCTTGGCGCTCGGCCCACATGCGATCCGCGCGTTGGTTCTTGGTGCTGACAAAAACCACAGGAATTTGGCTGGTAGCTGCATTTTTCTTCAACTCCCGACAGGCGCTGTAGCCGTCAAGGCCTTCCATGACAATATCCATGAAAATTAAATCCGGTTTCTCGCTGATGGCCGTGTCGATGGCATCCTGACCTGAGGTCGCCGTAACGATTGTTGCATTCACGCCGTTCACAGCGTTCTTCAGATGCAGCAAATCTGCCGGTGAATCGTCTACAAGTAGTATTTTGTGTATGGCCATTTTTGTATCCTCGTGTCACGTTCCGCATCAAGCGGCTTTCATGATGAGTACTTTAGCGATCGGACCTTGCTCGGTACATGGGAAAAATTCCTATTCATAACCTGTTGATAATAAATAAAAAATAAGGTTTTTCGTGCGATTGACCGATGTGCTGCACTGAATATTGGTAGATGGAACCGACATTTGGTGCGCCGGGGACGAGGAGGGGAATCGTTGTGGCCGGTGATTACCCGCACTGTAGTACTCAGGGGAAGTGAGCGGGCGCGAGCATTTTGTTTTATCATGCTACCAAGCAGTAACAGCTGTGCGTGGCAAATAAACAGACGACCCAAGCCCCGCATATGCGCGGCAGGCAATAACCAAATTTAGTAACCGATGTGCGCGGGCCAACAATGTACGGCGCACGGATATACCGGAGGTGTAGAGCTTTGCAGTTGCAGCAGGATAAAAACGTGAATTCCGGCGACGATTGCCGCACGGTAGCCGCTATTGTTGCGGGTATGAAACATCTGCCGGGAGCGCTACTGCCGGTACTGCATGGCGTGCAGGATGTACTCGGTTATATCCCGCAGGCCACCGTATCAACGATTGCGGACGGGTTGAATCTGTCGCGCGCCGAAGTACACGGGGTGATCAGCTTTTACCACCATTTTCGTACCGCACCCACCGGGCGACACGTCATACAACTATGCCGCGCTGAGGCATGCCAGGCAGTAGGTGCGCGGCAGTTGGAAAAACACGTCACGGCCGCGCTACAAATCGCGGTTGGTGACACTTCCGAAAATGGCGAGGTGACATTACTGCCGGTGTATTGCCTTGGCAATTGCGCCTGCGGTCCGTCCCTGCAACTGGACGATGAGGTGTACGGGCGCGTGACGCTGGACCGTTTTGATGCCCTGCTAAGGGATATAGGAGTTGAGCAATGACCCGCGTGTATGTGCCGCGGGATACCACGGCCTGCGCGCTGGGCGCCGACGCAGTGGCCACTGCACTGGTCGCTGAGGCGGCGCGGCGCGGCGCTGACATTGACATGGTGCGCAATGGCTCCCGGGGTTTGTTTTGGCTGGAACCGATGATCGAAGTGGATACTGTGGGCGGACGTGTCGCTTACGGTCCGGTTACCAGCGATGATATTCCTGCGTTGTTTGACGCAGATTTTGTGCATGGTGGCGAACATCCGTTAGCGTTGGGCAAAACGGACGATATCGCGTATCTGAAAAATCAGCAGCGAATTAATTTTGTACGGGCAGGAATCGGTGATCCCTTATCTTTGACTGACTACCAACAACAAGGCGGTTATCGCGGCTTACTGCGGGCCCTGGACATGTCTGGGCAGGAAATTGTCGATACAATTAAAGCGTCCGGTTTGCGCGGCAGAGGCGGCGCTGCCTTCCCCACCGGAATCAAATGGCAAACCGTACTAGACACGTCGGGTGATCAGAAATACATCGTGTGCAATGCGGATGAGGGCGATTCGGGTACGTTTGCCGATCGCCTGTTGATGGAAACCGACCCCTATCAATTGATCGAGGGCATGACTATCGCTGGTATGGCGACCGGTGCCACGCAGGGCTATATTTACCTGCGCTCGGAATACCCAAAAGCCCTGGCCGTACTTAATCTGGCGATTGCTACGGCCTATCGAGAGGGTTACCTCGGTGCGAACATATTAGCTAGCGCAAAGCACTTTGACCTGGAGGTGCGCCTCGGCGCGGGGGCCTATATCTGTGGCGAGGAAACCTCCCTGCTCGATAGCCTAGAGGGTAAACGGGGCATGGTGCGGGCCAAGCCGCCATTGCCTGCTGTCAAGGGACTGTTTGGCAAGCCGACGGTGATTAATAACGTGCTCACCCTGGCGACCGTTGCGGTGATCCTGGAAAAGGGCGCCGCGTTCTACCAGGATCTGGGCTGCGGGCGTTCGCGGGGGACGTTGCCCATGCAATTAGCCGGCAATGTCAAGCGTGGCGGCCTGATTGAACTGGCATTTGGGACGACGCTACGGCAACTGGTTGAAGATTATGGTGGCGGCAGTGCCAGTGGTCGACCGATTCGGGCAATTCAGGTGGGTGGTCCCCTGGGGGCGTATTTACCGCAACCCCAGTGGGATTTACCGTTGGATTACGAGGCATTTGCCGCAGCTGGGGCAATGCTTGGGCACGGTGGGGTAGTGGTGTT
>JBFJKD010000306.1:0-2670 GCA_041635095.1 Porticoccaceae bacterium | reverse complement strand
CCGCGTTTATCTAATCACGCCTCTCGCGATGCCGGCCGTCACCAACAGGCCGGATTCTCGCTGGTTGAATTGATGGTGGCCATCGTTCTCGGGCTGATACTGATGACCGGGGTTATCAATGTCTATATCGACAGCAAACGCAACTACAGTTACGAGGACGAGCAAGCCCGTTTGCAGGAAAACGGGCGCTTTGCATTGAATTTCATAAAAAGGGAATTGCAGCACGTGGGGTTTTTTGGTGGCGTCATCACCGGTGGTGCCGGCGCCACCCCGGTGACGTTAACCGGAGCCGATTGTGCCGCGGATTGGGCCAGCAACACCGATGACCCCCTTGAATTTATCAATGATTTTGCCGGGGCCGTCACTACCATCAATGGCACCAATCTGGCGGGCTGCCTGACTGCGGCGGACATCGTGGCCGCTACGGATATTTTTACGGTCAAACGCACCGCCGGGGATTACACGTTGAAGGACGGTGAGTTTAACCCTGCACTGACGGCGGCGAGTCCCAGTCAATGGTACCTGCGCCTCAAGCGCGCCGAAGATATTGTGGAAACGGAATTTGTGTACCTGGGATCGAGCGGCACCGTTCCGGTGGCCGATGCCACCGCCGGATCGCGCACCGACTTCTGGGAATACCAGGCGGCGGTCTTTTATATTCGCAATTATTCAAACACCGGTGGGGACGGCATACCGACCCTGTGCGCCGAAGTGTTGCGCGCCACCGGCATGGTTAGCGAATGTCTGGTGGAAGGTATTGAAGATATGCAAATTGAGCTGGGCATCGACAGCGATGGGGATGGCACTCCGGATCAGTACAAAACCAGTCCGGTGGCCGCTGATATAGGTAATGTTGTTTCGGCGCGCATTTATTTGTTGGTGCGCAGTATCAATACGGTGCCCGGTTATACCAATAGCAAAACGTACAATCTGGGCAGTACCGCCGTTGCGGCGAAGAATGACGGATTTATGCGCAATGTGTACAGCACCACGGTGCAGGTGCGCAATATTGCTTATGCCCGTTGAGGAATCGACTGAAGCAAACGTGACCGGTTGTCCACCATGATCAGGAAGAGGCGCGAACAATGTTAAACAGACATTCCCCAGGTAGTCCTGGCAAGGCCCGCGGCGCGGTGCTGGTGGTCGCCCTGATTTTTCTACTGTTACTGGCCCTGGTGGGGGTGACCGTCATGCAGACCAGCATGTTCGAGACGCAAATGGCGGGTAATGACCAGTTTAAAGAGGAGGCGTTTCAGCGCGCCGAAGCCGTTGCTGCTGCGATTCCGGCCGATCTTCCCAATGTGGCTAACAATTTTACCACCGCCGGTGGGGTGGGCTGGACGGTGTGTAAAACCGGTGCCACGGCCGCCATGTGCGACGAAAATAAAATTACCGTGGATAGCAGCGTTTCCACGGTGCCGAGCGGGGTTGCGCTGGATTACTACGTGGTACGCCAGGCGCCGGAGTTTGCGAAAAAACCCCATAAGCGCCGTAGTCAGGACAAAGCCTGCGGCATCAGCTGTACCTACTATTATTTTGAAGTGGTAGCAACCTACGACAGCGGCGATACCCGGCTGGGCAACGCGACGGTGGTGCATGGAATCGAAATTGAAAAGTGATTCGGAAAAAGTATCAGGAAGAGGTGGGCGACCGTGGTTCGCCGCAGGTAAACGTGCTGGAAAGGACGGAGGTTACGTTATGAAAAGGTTGATAAGTGCTTGTCTGCTGCCGCTGATCATAGGGGTCGGTTCCGTCAAAGCGGACGATATCGATATTTATCTGCAGAACAAACCCGGCTCGGTGCCGTTGGCAATGCTGATGCTGGACTGGCGCCCCAGCGTGTTCGCATCCCATTGCAGCTCGTTCACCGCGGCCTGCGCAGCGACCATGTCGCCGGGTGCGGCGGCGGCCCTGGAAGCGGCGCGGGTGGCGGCCGGCACGCCCCTGAGCGACAAGGTCTCCAGGTACGAAGTGTTTGTCGCCATTCTCGAATCCATTATGTCCACCGCCGATTTCGACCCCATTCACATGGGCCTGATGATCAGTAATTTCGACAACGGCGGCACCATCCTGCAAGGCTATAACCAGCTCGGAGCGGAGCTGTCCACCACCGGCATTACGCCACTACCCAGTGGCATGACCGGCACCGATCAATACAAGAAATACCTGATTTACCGGCTGCGCCAGATTACGGCACCGGACCCATTCAATAACAGTAAATCCCATAAGTTGCAGCCCAGCGAAACGTTTTACGAAATGTTCAGCTACTGGAATGGCAAGCAAGTCCGGTTTGGTAACGTGTCGGGCACGGCCAATAATTTTCAGAGCATTACGCCGCCATCCCCCGCCTTTGATCCCCTGATTCAATCGGGGGGAAATTACGTCCCGCCCGCAGTATTTGCCTCGGCTTCCTGCACCAAGCTGTACGCCATCGCCATGGCCATGAGCGTGGCTAACCAGGACGATGATCTGGACACCCCGATAGGTGTGGATATGCAGCACGATAGCGCCAGCACCAAATTCGCGGATATGCTCAAGTACATGAACCACCACGATCTGGTGGCCGGTGCGGCGGGTTCCCAAGAGCTGATTACCTGGATTATTTCCGATTCGGGCAGCCTGGGTTCGACGCCGGCCTGGGCGGCGGCGGGCAACTCCGGGGATGGGGTG
>JBFJKD010000305.1:0-2677 GCA_041635095.1 Porticoccaceae bacterium | reverse complement strand
CATTACCAAAGCCTATCCGGAAGAGCTGCTGTCCATCGATGCCTACACCAAGGGCAAGATCAAAACGGGTGACAAGATTGATGCGAGCAACGTGGAGCTGGTCAAGGATCTGCTGGATCCGGTGATTTACACGCAAATCTCGCAAATGGGCCGGCGCATCAAAATCGTGCCCACCACCACCGATGTAACCAAGTTGTATCCCACGGACTTTCTGGAAGCCTCGCTGAAAAATGCCGGGCAGGCTGTGCTGGACGCCGATGGTAACGTCGTGGTTAAGGGTACTGGCAAGCCCTGGATCGGCGGCATGCCGTTCCCGGATCCACAAAGTGCCCTGGAAGGGTTTTCCAACCTGACCCTGAGCTGGGGTCGTCACGACACTTCGTTGTTTGCGGTAGATTCCAAATCCATTAATGCCAATGGCGATTTGCAGTATGAATACGACCTCGCGTGGTGCGAACAAAACACCACCGGGCTGGTCAGCAATCCGGATGGCCCCTACAAGGAAGGCTCCGAGAGTTTGCTGCGCAATCAGACGGCGTGGTTTACCCACCCCAACGACTCCAAGGGCACCGCGTTCCTGAGTATCTGGCATTACGATCAACGCAAGTTCCCTGATTTGTACGGCTACTTGCCCGCGTTCAAGCGGGTGCGTCGCTTCCCCACCAATCAGCGTTTCGAGCCGCTGGTACCAGGCATGACCTTCTTCCTGTCCGACGCCTGGGGTGCTGGGGATCCGAGTTTGACCTGGGGTAATTACAAAGTCGTGGGCCGCCAGCCCATGCTAGGTTCCCAGTCCGGTAGTTGGGAGGGGGACGCTGAAAACTGGAGCAAAGACGGCACATTGCACGGCGGCCCACAGGACAACAGCTTCTTCGAGCTTAACTTTGAGTTTTGTCCCGAAGTAGTTATTTATGAAGCAGAGCCAACGGGCTACCCACGTGCGCCGATAAGCAAGAAACGCGCCTATATCGACGTGCGTAACATGGTGTACACCGGTTACATCACCTATGACCGCCGTGGCGAAATGTGGCGTTCGTTTGAAGTTGGCTTTAGCCAGCAGTCTAAAGGTGACCTGGTGCGCACTGACATTAAGGGACGCCCAGAGTGGTCCTGGTCCTGCGTGCATTCCATGGACATTCAGACCGGCTTTATGACCCGCTTCAACCACGCGCAGTCGATCCGCGGCGGTGTTAAAGCAGGCTTCGATACCACCGGTATCGATAACGCCTACGACAAATACCTGACCGTACAGGCTATTCAGCGTCTGGGTACCTGATGGTATTAATCGTCAGCAATCAATAACTGGCAAATTTGGAGTGAGTGTGGCTAAGTCGATGATATTGAGAAGTTTCCTGGTGGGTATAGCCTGCGGGCTGGGGTCAATTGCAACCGCAGCGGCGGCGGTAGCGGCAACCGAGGGGGATGATTCCCTGTCGGTGCTCCATCAGGGGATACCACACGACGCGCTCTACGACGTCTGTTTTAACGGCAATCGCGGGATTGCCGTGGGCGTCGCCGGGACAGTTCTGAACAGCGCAGATGCTGGCCTAACCTGGCAACCGCAGCCCGGCTTTACCGACCTGGCGCTGTTGGGCGTTTCCTGTGAGGGTGAGCGCAATATCGTGGTTGGACAGGCTGGCACCATCTTTGTCCAGGAGGCTGATGGTTGGAAACAGGTGGAATCCGGCACGGAAAATCGCCTGCTGTCAGTCAAGATGAATGCCAACGGACTGGCGTTCGCGGTGGGTGGTTTTGGTGCGGTACTGCGCTCCACAGACGGCGGGCTTACCTGGGCCCCCGTGGACTTTGACTGGCAAGCCATCCTCAACGATTTCCTTGAACCCCACATTTTCGATGTGGCGATTTCCGATCAGGGTGTCGTCACACTGGTGGGTGAATTTGAACTGATCCTGCGTTCCGAGGATAGCGGTGATACCTGGACTCCGGTTAACAAGGCCGACGCCTCGCTGAACTCTGTTTATTTTAGCGATGTGGACAATGGTTACGCGGTTGGTCAGAAAGGCCGGATTTTAAAAACCGCCGATGGCGGTCTGACCTGGTCCGTGGTCGACGCCGGTTCGCCGGAAATCCTGCTGGATGTCTGGTCTTCTCCCACTGGCGAAGTCGTTATCACCGGTATCAGGGAAATGCTGCGCAGCGACGACTTCGGTCAAACATGGCGCAGCGTGGAAGGTGGGGATATCTCCGTAAAGTGGTATCAGGCCATCAATGTTGCTACTGCTGGTGCCGAGCATAACGTCGTGATGGTTGGGCACTCCGGCAGAATTGTAAAAATTAACTAATCACCAAACTGCTGGCCCCGCTGTCGTTCAAGACAGCGGGGCTGGTGGCGTATTACAACAATACCAATCCGGGGAAGAGTCGCTGCGCACTGGCCGCACTCGCCACCACTTAAAAATTGGCCCATTAAACTCCGCACTCCGCGGAGTGCGGTATGGGTGCTTCGACGTCAACCATTACGTCCGCCGCAACATTCTGTTCGTTGTATTGCTTAGAATTTAGGGGTTAAGCGATGAAGACATCAAATATACGACCACCAAAATTACAACGCTCCAACAAACGCTCCAGCATAGGTTCCATAGTACCGGCAGCATTGCTGGCGGGGCTGTGTATGAGCGCCAGTGTGCAGGCGCTGGACGTCAGCATTTCCGGGTTT
>JBFJKD010000304.1:0-2728 GCA_041635095.1 Porticoccaceae bacterium | reverse complement strand
GTAAGGTATTTCGGTGATAATAATTGTTTCGCGACCGGTTTTTTCATCCGTTTCAATGGCGGCGCGGGCGCGGATAAGGATCCGGCCCCGGCCAGTACGGTACGCCTGCACAATGCCTGCGCGACCATTAATTACGGCCGCTGTAGGAAAATCCGGGCCGGGAATATGCTGCATCAACTCGTCAATGCTGATATCCGGATTTTCAATAAGTGCCAAACACCCACTGATCACTTCCCGTAAATTATGGGGCGGCATATTGGTTGCCATGCCCACCGCAATCCCCGACGAGCCGTTAATCAACAGGTTGGGTATGCGGGCCGGCAACACGGCGGGGATTAGTTCGTTGCCGTCGTAATTGGGCACAAAATCAACCGTTCCCTTGTCCAGGTCGGCAAGTAGCGCATGCGCGATCTTGGCCATGCGGATTTCCGTATAACGCATGGCCGCAGCGGAATCCCCATCGATCGAACCAAAGTTGCCCTGACCATCCACCAGCATGTAGCGCAGCGAGAAGGATTGCGCCATACGTACAATCGTATCGTACACCGCCGAATCCCCGTGGGGGTGGTATTTACCAATTACGTCGCCCACCACACGGGCAGATTTCTTGTAGGTTTTGTTCCAGTCATTGTTGAGCTCGCTCATGGCGAATAGCACCCGGCGATGCACGGGTTTCAGCCCGTCGCGCACGTCGGGTAGCGCCCGGCCGACGATCACACTCATGGCGTAATCGAGGTAGGATTGCTTGAGTTCATCCTCAATATTGACTGGTACGATTTCTCTCGCTATTTCACCCATGCTACAGCGCTATCCCCGGATTTCTGGTTGGCGGCGGGTTTCATTCGCAAGCCCTTTTGGACTGCGAACGTAGGCCACCTGAGAGATGAATTAAAGCCGCGCATTGTAGCACAGCTAACGGATCAAACACGCGGCGCAAGCCCCTCCGAAAAACGGCGTACAAATCCGCTATACTGCTGCTCTGCAAGGAGTGTACATGCCAAAAAAACCCGTTGACTTAATTATTTCAGCAAGCTGGATTGTGCCTGTTATTCCCACCGACACCCTGTTCCCCGATTGCAGTGTTGTAATAGCCGACGGCACTATTCAGGCAGTGTTACCAACTACCGAAGCGCTCTCCGTTTATTCCACCAGCAAACATGTTCAACTACACGACAGCGTCCTTATGCCCGGACTGGTCAACGCCCATGGTCACGCAGCCATGGCACTATTGCGGGGCCTGGCCGATGATCTGCCGCTAACCGAGTGGCTAAACGGGCATATCTGGCCGGCCGAACAACGTTGGGTGGGTGCGGAGTTTGTGCGCGATGGCACTGACCTCGCCATGGCCGAGATGTTGCGCAGCGGCACCACCTGCTTCGCGGATATGTATTTTTTCCCGGATGAAATAGCCGCAGCGGCAAATCGGGCGGGAATGCGCAACCAAATTGCCTTTCCGGTGCTGGACTTCCCTTCTGCCTGGGCGCGTAGCGCAGAAGAGTATATCCACAATGGTCTGGCGGTCCGGGATGACTATCGCGACAGTGGGCTAACCAGTATTGTCTTCGGTCCCCACGCGCCCTATACACTCGACGATCGAGCGCTGCAAAAAATTGCATTACTGGCGGGCGAACTGGACGCGCCGATTCATATTCACCTGCACGAAACGCAGGACGAAGTCGCAAATTCAATTGCGCAATTCGGTATCCGACCCATCGACCGCCTGCGTAAACTGGGCTTGATGACCTCCCAAACCCAGTGTGTGCACATGACCCAGGTATCCGATGGCGACGTGCGACACTTGCAGGAAACTGGCGCCAGCGTCATTCATTGCCCGCAGTCGAACCTCAAACTCGCCAGCGGATACTGTCCCGTGCAGAAACTGATCAACAACAACATTACGGTCGCGATCGGTACCGACAGCGCCGCCAGTAACAATAGTCTTAACCTGTTTCAGGAATTGCGCACCGCTGCGCTTATGGCCAAGGGAGCCGACAACGATCCAACCGTCCTCGACGTTCATCAGATGCTACGCATGGCTACCATCGACGGTGCTCGTGTACTGGGGATGGAAAAGGATATTGGCAGTATTGAAATCGGAAAAAAAGCCGATTTGATCGCCATAGATATGGCCACAATTGAGGCGACTCCTGTGTACAATCCGCTCTCACAACTGGTTTATACAGACTCTGGGCGGCGCGTCAGCCACGCCTGGGTGGACGGCGTATCGCTACTTGAACAGCGACGCCTTACGACCCTTGACGAAAGCGATATTCTGGCCCGCGCCAGGCACTGGCAACGGCGCATTAGCGGAACCCCCCAGACAACCGGATCAGCGTTATGAACGAAGCCAACGTCGACAATCGGGAAATTGCCAAATTCGAAGCGCTGGCGGCGCGCTGGTGGGATACGCAAAGTGAGTTCAAACCGCTTCACGCCATCAATCCGTTACGCTGCAACTGGATCGACCGTCATTCCCCCGTGGCCCAACAGCGTGTACTGGATGTGGGCTGTGGCGGCGGTATTTTATGCGAAGCACTGGCGCAACGGGGCGCCAGCGTTACCGGTATCGACATGGGCACGGCGCCGTTGGCTGTGGCGCGCCTGCACAGCCTGGAGAGCGGCGTTTCCGTCGACTATCGCCAGGCTACGGCGGAGGCCATGGCGGAGGAGCATACAGGCGAGTTTGATATCGTCACCTGCCTGGAGATGCTGGAGCATGTACCGCGGC
>JBFJKD010000303.1:0-2742 GCA_041635095.1 Porticoccaceae bacterium | reverse complement strand
TGCTGCTTGCCGCAGGTATGGCATCCCAGGCGGCGAAATATCTGATTCAGGGCGACTTCATTCCGGCATGGGGATACGGTTTGTGGGATAGCTCTGCGCTAATAGCGAACGGTTCGTTACTCGGCCAGATACTGGGCACGTTGGTCGGTTACGATGCGCAGCCCGCGGGTATGCAGTTGGTGTTCTATGGGGTAACGCTGGTGACTATTATCAGCGGTATGAAGTTGGTTAAGTTACGTAAAGAGAGAAAGCAAATGTTAGCAGGGCAAACTCAGGGTACGCCATTAATTACAGGTCTTGTGTTGGTTATTTCGAGCCTTGTGCTCTTGTCCGCCGCGACACCTGTGCAGGCCGGGCCGGCAGCAAAAGTTTATTCGCCGATTATTGAGTATGGCGAAACCGAGATTGAATTCCGCGGTGGCTATGTGGAAGACGACGACCATCCGGAGGATGGAGAGCAACAGTATAAAGTAGCAGTTGGCCACGGCATTATGTCCCGTTGGTTTACGGAAATAGTATTCGAGTACGAGACCGGGCCAGGGGAGACACTTAACCTCGAGGCGGTCGAGTGGGAAAATATTATCCAGCTCACCGAGCCGGGCCAGTATTTTCTGGATATGGGTATCTTCGCTGAATATGTCCACAAACGGGATGGGGATGCGGCCGCCAAAGTGGAAATCGGCCCCATGTTTCAGTACGAGCATGGTCCGGCTGTTTTTAATCTAAACACCATTTTTGAGCGGGAAGTGGGTGATGGCGCCGAAAGTCCCACCGAACTGACCTACGGCTTTCAGGTCAAGTGGCGGGGCAACGAACGCTTTGAGCCGGGCCTGCAGGCGTTTGGTGAGTTGGGCGAATGGGACGATTGGGTGTCCAGTAACCAGCAGGAGCACAACCTCGGCCCCGCGTTTTTTGGCAAGGTTAAGCAGGGCGATTATAGCGTTAAATATTCGGCCGGCTGGCTGTTTGGGCTGACCAGTGCTACACCGGACAATACCATCCGGTTTGAGCTGGAGCTGGAGTATTAACGAGTTGTGTCGCTTCGCGAAAAGGCCGGTAACACCGGCCTTTTTTTATTTTTAGCAGACGGTAAATTGACAAACGATTCTTGGTAAAGCACTGTGGCGCCTGATTTTACAGAGAATTATACGTGCACGAATCGCTGGGGGTGCTGATTGGTTTGATTGTCGTGTTGGGTATCGGCGCCCAGTGGCTGGCCTGGTGGCTCAAGTTGCCCTCCATCGTATTTTTGTTGCTAATCGGCATCGTGGCCGGGCCCGTCAGCGGTGTGCTAAATCCGGATGTGATGTTTGGGGAAATTTTATTCTCGTTGGTGTCCCTCGGCGTGGCGCTGGTGTTGTTCGAAGGCGCGCTGACGCTACATTTTTCCGATATTCGCGGTCACGGCTCGGCGGTGACCAACCTGGTGAGTTGGGGCGCCGTACTCAATTGGCTATTGATTGCAGGTGGCACCTGGGTGTTTACCGATTTTTCCTGGTCGATGGCGCTACTGTTTGGCGCATTGGTGGTGGTCACCGGGCCGACTGTGGTGGTGCCGTTGCTGCGTACGGTTCGACCGACGCCGGCGGTGAGTAATATTCTGCGTTGGGAAGGTATTTTGATCGATCCACTGGGCGCCCTGTTCGTGGTTTTGATCTACGAAGCCATTGTTTCGGATATGCGCGGCGGCTCACTCGAAATATTTTTTCAGGTTGTTGGTCTGGGGGTACTAAGTGGTGGCGTCGGAGCACTGGGGCTGGGTTGGCTGCTAAAGCGACACCTGGTGCCAGAATATTTACAGAACGTTGTTACGCTGGCGGCGGTAATTGGTGTGTTCAGCTTCAGCAACCACTTTGCTCACGAATCCGGATTGTTAGCCGTGACGGTCATGGGTGTGTGGTTGGCGAATACCAAAAATCTTGACATGAGCGATATCCTCAGTTTTAAGGAAAGCCTGTCGGTGCTGATTATTTCGGTACTGTTTATTGTACTGGCGGCGCGTCTCGATTTTCAGCAATTGATTGCCCTTGGCTGGGGGGCGATAGGCGTCCTGATGGTTATTCTACTGGCGCGTCCGGTAATGGTGTGGGCCAGTACCTTACGTGGAGATCTCGGTTGGCGGGAAAAAGTATTAATCAGCTGGATAGCGCCGCGCGGCATAGTGGCGGCCGCTGTTTCGTCCCTGTTTGCCCTCAAGCTTGAACAACCGGGGTACACGGAGGCGAGCAGTCTGGCCGCGTTGACGTTCCTGGTAATTATCGTCACCGTGTTGCTCCAGAGTTTTACCGCACGACCTCTGGCACGAATGCTGGGGGTGGCTGAGGAAGAGCCGCGCGGGGTGTTGATCATCGGCGCGAATAGCGTCGCCAGGGCGCTTGGCAAGGTGCTCGTGGAGAAGGGTTTCCGGGTTAAGGTGACCGATACCAACTGGTCCGACATTCAGGCCGCGCGCATGGACGGTTTGCAGGCTTATTTTGGCAATCCGGTGTCCGCCCACGCCGACCGCCACCTGGATCTGGTGGGTATTGGCCGGGTTTTTGCGATGTCCCGACGGCCAGCACTGAATATATTGGCATGCCTGAAATATCGTGCGGAACTGGGGAAGCAGCGTGTATTTACCCTGCGTAATGCGGAGGAAAAGGATGATTCTGAAAAGGTGCGTGTGGCGGATGTTTATCGGGCGCCGCGGCTTTTCGGAGAAGATGTGACGTCACAAAAAATAGCCAGTCTGTTGAGTAAGGG
>JBFJKD010000302.1:0-2754 GCA_041635095.1 Porticoccaceae bacterium | reverse complement strand
TTTCAAAGAGTCTTACAGCGAGCAGTATTCCACGTACAGTCGTCGGGTAAAAAGGAAGTGCGCGGGGCTAATGTAATCGTGGCGATATTCAGCGAACAGGAAAGCCAGGCGGTATATTTTTTGCGGTTACAAAACATATCGCGCATAGATGTGGTCAACTTCCTGTCCCACGGTATCGCCAAAATTGGCAATCAGGCGGAGCGCGGGCCGGAGCAGGGTGGCGAGGCTCTGGAAGCTGCTGGCGAAGGCGTGGCAGAACAACAAAGCATGCTGGAGCAGTTCGCTTCTAATCTTAACGCTCAGGCTATCAACGGTTATATCGACCCGCTGGTTGGGCGACGGGGTGAACTGGAGCGGGTATGCCAGGTGCTGATGCGCCGCAGGAAAAATAATCCGTTGTTGGTTGGCGAGTCTGGCGTAGGTAAAACTGCTATTGCAGAAGGGCTGGCTAAACTTATTGTTGAGGAAAGTGCGCCAGAGCCGCTATTGGGTAGTACCGTATACGCTCTCGATATGGGGGGCTTGCTGGCTGGCACCAAATATCGCGGTGATTTCGAAAAACGCTTTAAAGGACTGCTGGCGGAACTAGAGCAGGAAGATAAGGCGATACTTTTTATCGATGAAATACACACCATTATCGGCGCAGGTGCTGCGTCCGGTGGAGTAATGGATGCCTCGAACCTGCTTAAACCCATATTGACTTCCGGAAAAATTCGCTGCATGGGTTCGACCACTTATCAGGAATACCGGGGCATTTTTGACAAAGATCGAGCGCTCTCCAGGCGCTTTCAAAAAATCGATGTGCCCGAGCCCTCGGTAGACGAAACTGTTGAGATTCTGAAAGGACTGAAATCGCGGTTCGAGGATTACCACGGTTTACGCTACACGGTAACCGCACTGAAATCCGCCGCGGAGTTGTCGTCGCGTTATATTACCGATCGTTTTTTGCCCGATAAGGCCATCGATGTGATTGATGAAGCAGGTGCTTTCCAGCAGCTTCAACCTGCGTCCCGGCGTAAAAAAGTGGTGGGCGTTGGAGATATCGAGGCGATCGTGGCGCGCATGGCCCGGATTCCACCAAAAAGCGTCTCTTCTTCGGATAAACTTCAGCTACGGGAGTTGAGTTCCCGCCTCAAACTGGTTGTTTTTGGCCAGGATGAGGGAATAGAAACACTCGACGCGGCGATTAAGCTGGCTCGTGCGGGCCTCAGGGACGACAAGAAACCGGTTGGCTCTTTTCTTTTCGCCGGCCCGACTGGTGTCGGTAAAACCGAAGTGTCCCGCCAGCTTGCAGAAGTGCTGGGCATCGAGTTGATACGTATTGATATGTCGGAGTATATGGAGCGCCACACGGTATCGCGCTTGATTGGGGCGCCGCCTGGCTATATTGGTTTCGACCAGGGCGGGTTGTTAACTGACGCGGTTACCAAGCATCCACACTGCGTTGTGTTACTGGATGAGATTGAAAAGGCGCACCCGGATGTGTTCAATCTGCTCTTGCAGGTTATGGATCATGGCACCCTGACGGACAACAATGGTCGCAAAGCGGATTTTCGCAACGTTATCCTGATTATGACCACTAATGCTGGCGGTGAGCTGGTGAGTCGCTCGTCCATGGGCTTCACCCATCAGGATCACAGTAGCGATGCCATGGAGGCCATCAAGAAAATGTTTTCTCCGGAGTTTCGCAACCGGCTGGATGCTATTGTTCAGTTCAAAGCGCTCAGTGGCGAGGTGATACAAACGGTGGTGGATAAATTTCTCACCGAACTGCAGGCGCAGTTGGACGATAAAAAAGTCGAACTGGATGTGGACAGTGCGGCGCGACGGTGGCTGGCAATCCATGGCTACGATGAAAAAATGGGGGCTCGGCCCATGGCGCGTCTTATTCAGGAAAAAATTAAGAAACCATTGGCCGAAGAGGTATTGTTTGGCAAGTTGGCATCGGGCGGAGGCGTGGTGCGGGTACGCGTTAAAAATGACGAACTGGTGGTGGAAGCAGAGTCTGGCGGTTGATGCCGATGTATCCTGGCTTCAGTAAGATGAAGATGACTTAACGAGCGCGATAAGTAATACGACCTTTACTCAGATCGTAGGGCGTCAGCTCTACTTTGACTTTGTCACCGGTTAATATACGGATGTAATTTTTGCGCATTTTACCGGAGATGTGAGCGGTTACGACATGTCCATTTTCCAGCTTAACGCGGAACATGGTGTTGGGCAGGGTGTCTATCACCTCGCCTTCCATTTCGATTTGATCTTCTTTTGCCATAGTCCAGCAATACTCGAGCTAATTCGGTTAAGTACAAGTGCGGGCGGCATTGTGCCTGAAAACCGATGGGTTAGCAAAGTGCCGTCAATATTTGAGCCAACGGTTGTTGAGGTATAGCTCGGCGGGGCGAAACTTGGACTTGTAGTTCATTTTTCCGCAGTTGCGCACCCAATAGCCCAGGTAGACGTACTCCATATTGTGCTCCCGGGCCAACTGCACCTGGCTGAGAATAGAGAACGTGCCCAGGCCGCGTCGTGCCTGGTCTGGATCAAAATAGGTGTAAATTGCGGATAATCCCGTGTCCAGATAGTCGATAACCGCGCAACCCAGTAACTTCCCGTCTGAGGTGAACTCCATAAATCGGGTGCATTCCCAGGGGTTACCGATAAAATCCTGATACTGTTTTTTTGAAGGTGGGTGCATGTCGCCATCGCGGTGGCGTGCTTCGATATAACGTTCGTAAAGCGGGTAGTGCTGGTCAA
>JBFJKD010000301.1:0-2776 GCA_041635095.1 Porticoccaceae bacterium | reverse complement strand
CAGTCCCCATCTTGCGCATGAGCTTGCAGGTAAATTAATTGGCGGTCGAGAAGCGCCCTCTGGTTGGGCGCGAAGCTGACGAAGCGGGCGGTTTCCTGAGCGTTAGGTAGTGTTTCAAACGTTGCGCAGTCTACGAACCCGGTATGTGTGTCGAGGGGTTTGGCCACCAATATTTGCCAGGGACCCGCGAGGGGCAGTAACGCGGCGAGCTGTTGCAGGTGCTCCTGGCGATCCAGGTCGGCGACCAGGGTGGAACTGGTGCGGCTTTCCGGCGTTGCGCTCAGCGCGGCGGAAAGCTCGATGGCGACGCCATGATCCTGTGCTTCGCTACGAATTATTTCCAGTGTCGCGCAGGCGCACAGCAGGGCGTGTAATGCCTGATCGCCATCTGCGGTCGCTGTGGCAAAGCGTATAAAGACACTTTGTTGAAAACTGTTGAGGCGCTTGCCGTCGTACAGTCGACAGGCCTGATCGATAGTTTGGTCCAGGCCGGATAATAAATGTTCAAAATTGTCCCTGCTGAGTTGTGCTTTAAGGCGTGGCAAGTTGCTGCAGTGCAACGCCAGGGTGCAGGCGAAACGGGGCGTGCCGCCGTCACTGGCGCCGACGTTAACCAATAATGGCGCGATGCGATGTTCGAGGTTGGCCAGATCGTCGCCGTTATTAATATCGTCGCTGTTATCGCTTGCGGGTAGTTGTTGGTAGAGTGAGCGCAAACGCGAGTTGATGCTATGGCCTTGTTTAAATAACCAGGCGGACAACACCATCGCAGCGCTAAACCACAGCGCCAGGGCGATCCACAGTGCGGAGAATGCGCGGGAAAATAGTCCATGGCGTTGCATTTCGACACGCACATAACCACTGATGCTATCCTCAACGGACACCGTGCTGGTAAAGGCGACGGTCGCACGACCCTGAATGATCGAGCGTTGACTCTGGGCGAGCAGGTCGTGGTTCAGGTCAAAAACCGATGCGCGTTCGACGCTACGGGTTTGTGCCACTAAATTTTCAACGACAACCTGCAGGCTGACGGTATCCGCATGTACCATGGCTGACTTGGCTGACTGTGCCAACTGGACTGCCAATGTTTCACCGATAATTGCCTGCTGCTGTACCGCGAGCACGGACAGGTGCGTATACAGAAAGACAGTCAGCGCGATACCGAATGCCGACATTATGCAAGCCGCAATCAAGGGTAGGCGATAACTCAGCGCACGGGACACAAACATGGTGGCTCTCGGGGAATTAACGGATGCTATCTTATCAGTCGCTCCCCTATAATAGCGATTCCAATCGAGGTGGTAACGCGGCGTTGTGAAAGAAATTTTGCTGATAAATGTAGGGGGTGCCGACAAGCCCGGGGTGACCAGTGTGGTTACTGCTGTGCTGGCCAGGTGCGGCGCCAATGTTCTCGATATTGGCCAGGCGGTTATTCACGACACCCTTAATCTTGGCATGTTGGTGGAAGTGCCAGCGGGGTTACAGCCGCAGCTTTCGAAAGACGTGCTGTTTTGCGTGCACGAGTTGGGTATGCAGGCTCGTTTTCAGGGCATCAGCGACGAGAGTTACTGTCATTGGGTGGCCCAGCAGGGCAAGCCACGACATATCGTTACGCTGTTGGCGCGCCGTATTAGTGCCGAACATATCGCCCGGATTACGGCGGTTACTGCTTTACACCGATTAAATATCGATAAAATACAGCGCCTGTCGGGCCGCGTGCCGTTGCATAACAGCGATGGAACAAGTAAGGCCTGTGTGGAATTTTCGGTGCGTGGTGAAGCGCTAGATTTAGGCCAATTCCGGTCATCCCTGCTGGAGCTCGCGGCCGAGCTGGATGTGGATATCGCTTACCAGGAGGACGATATCTTTCGGCGCCACCGGCGATTGGTAGTTTTTGATATGGATTCAACCCTGATTGACGCCGAGGTAATTGACGAACTGGCCAAAGAAATGGGCGTCGGCGAAGAAGTGGCGGCAATTACCGAAGCGGCAATGCAAGGAGATCTGGATTTTCGTCAGAGCCTGCAACGTCGGGTCGCGTTGTTAAAGGGCCTTGATGCAGGCGCCCTCGAACGGGTTGCGACGCGCCTGCGCATGACTGAAGGTGCAGAGCATTTAATTGCGACACTGAAAAAGCTGGGATATCGCACAGCCATCGTCTCTGGCGGGTTCGGCTATTTTGGGCGCATTATTCAGGCGCGGTTGGGCATTGATTACGTGTTTGCCAACGAGCTCGAAATTATCGATGGAGTGGTAACTGGCGAGGTGCGAGGTGAGGTTGTGGATGGCGCGCGCAAGGCCGAATTACTGATTGAACTGGCAGTCAAAGAAAATATTTGTCTCGAACAGACCATTGCTGTAGGCGATGGCGCCAATGATCTGGCAATGTTAAACATTGCCGGGCTGGGCATTGCTTTTCGTGCTAAACCGATTGTTAAGGCTAGCGCGAAACAGGCGATTACCCATTTAGGTCTGGATGGCGTGCTTTATCTGATGGGCATCAGCGATCGGGATACGCGCACTAATTAACCTTCTTCACTAAAATCGTAATTCATGGTGCTTTGCGGCGACTGAATGTAGTGTCCCTGGATGTACTGCACACCGTACTGCCAAAGGGCAGGAATCATTCCGGGGTTTTCGATAAATGGCACAATGACACACTGGTCTTCGCCACGCAGCGCGTTGATCAGATCGTGCATGGTGTCGACCGCAGCCTCGTCCGAGCGCGCACGTTCAACAATTGGCAGGTCAAGCTTCACATAATCCACCGACAGTT
>JBFJKD010000300.1:0-2791 GCA_041635095.1 Porticoccaceae bacterium | reverse complement strand
CACCGGCCTGTACGGTGTACTGATTGCGAGTCTCATTCTGAGCTTCTATGCATTGGTAGCGGGTTGGATGATTGCACACCTGCTGGCGTCGGTCGCAGCCATTGCACAGTTTGAACGCGTCACTATTTGGCTAACGAGTTTCGGGGCGGCCCGCAACGTTATTTTCTGTAGCCTTTTTTCCCTGCTAACCATCTTCGTGGTGGCCCATGGCGTTGAACGCGGTATCGAGCGTTGGTCGCGACGTCTGATGCCTGCGTTGATAGCTCTAATGCTCGCGCTTATCGTATACGTGCTTACCCTGCCTGGAGCCATGGCGGGTTTGCGGTTGTATCTGTTGCCGGATTTTAATCAGATCACCAATCCACAATTGTTGATTAGTGCTCTCGGGCAGGCATTTTTCTCCCTGTCCCTCGGTGTCGGCACCATGATGATTTACGGATCCTATATGCGCGCAGAGGAAAACCTGCCGACCACGGGCGCCCTGGTGACGTTAATCGACACGGCTATCGCATTTCTCGCCGGACTAATTATCTTGCCAACACTATTTGCCGCTCAGAACAAAGGGATGCAAATCTATAATGCAGACGGCAGTTTGATTTCCGGACCAGGACTAATTTTTGAAACACTACCGATGCTGTTTGCTGCTATGGGCGTGATTGGTTACCTGGTGAGTTTCGCCTTTTTCGCGTTGATGACCATCGCTGCGCTCACCTCATCCATATCCATGCTTGAAGTGCCGGTGGCCTATGCCACGGAACGCTTTGAGCTTTCCCGACACCGACTCACCTGGATAGTGGGCGCGTTGATCTTCGCTTGCAGTACGGTATTGGCGGTCAACTTCGACCCCCTGTTTGACTTGGCGGTCGACGTTACCACTGAATACAGTCAGCCTCTGCTCGGCGTTGTTATCTGTGTGTTCGCCGGATGGATATTTAATCGCAATCGCCTGCTGGCGGAAATTCAACGGGGATACCCCAACGCAGAGCACAGTTTATTCTGGAAACTGTGGCCACCCTATGTGCGCTATTTTTGCCCTCTATTAATCATCGCCGTATTTGCACAGGCCGTTATACACTGAAAAACTTATGGCCCTGCGCAGTTTTCCGACCTATAAACAAGCCTGTGCAGTTTTCTACGTTGCTTTCCAATAAAAACGCGGCATGGTTACTTTCACAAAGTGCCGGGAAACAGGCCCCCATCGAGCACAATATTTTGTCCGACGATAAAACCACCGTGAACACTGCATAGGAAGGCGCAGGTAGCCCCCAGCTCCTCCGGTACCCCGAGGCGACCCGCCGGCACCATGTTGCAGTATTCCGCACGAAATTCCTCCAGAGTCTTGTTGCGACGCGCGGCGCGTCCGGTAAGAAAAGCATCGCCCCGCTCGGTCTCAAAAACCCCTGGCAACAGGTTGTTGATGGTCACATTATGATGTGCATATTGTCGCGCCAAACCCGCCACGAAACCGGTTAAACCGGCACGCGCACCGTTCGACAAACCCAGTTCGGGTAACGGTGATTTAACCGCCGCACTGGTGATGTTGACGATGCGCCCAAAACGCCGTTCGGCCATCCCGTCGATACAGCGGCGGATCATATCTATGCTGCTATACATGTTCGCGTTGAGCGCATCAAACCACTGCTTTTGTCGCCAGTCATGGAAATCTCCGGGCGGTGGACCGCCCGCGTTGTTCACCAGAATATCGGGTGCGGGACAGGCCGCCAGCACCGCGTCGCGTCCGGCGTCCGTGGTGATATCGGCAGCAACGCTGGCCACCTCTACGCCGCTGGCGTTACCCAGTTGCTGCGCAGCGTCCGCTAACACTGCCTGATCGCGAGCGACAATGGTGACGCGCACGCCCTCCCGTGCCAACGCCAGGGCACAGGCCCGACCCAAACCGCGACTTGCGCCACAAACGATAGCCGATTTACCCGCGATGCCTAAGTCCACAATATTTCTCCGCAAGTACAGGGGTTAAGTGAAACAGGAGTGAGGCCGTGTAGCTACTCAGGCCACGCGGGCCGACCACATCAGCGGCCAGTGAAATTACGCGGCTAGACCCAGCGGCTGTTACTGGAAAACTGACTGCGTAAAAATTCGATCTGGTCTCCCAGGATACGCCGCGAGTTGATCAGCGCCAGATATTCGGCGTTGTTGGGCCGAAAGGGTAATGCCACCAGCTCCATATTGACTTCTTGCAGCAGGTGATTCGCCTTGTGTTGATTACAGCGGCGGCACGCCGCCACGACATTCTCCCAGCGATCCCGGCCGCCGCGAGAAAGCGGCACGATATGGTCGCGAGTCAACACAGCGACATCCGTTTGGCGCGCGCAATACATGCAAATATAGTTGTCCCGCGCAAACAGCGCCGGATTGGTTAATCGATAATCCCGGCGTGGGCGCCCCATTTGTTCACCACCACAGGCGATGATACTGGGCAACTCCACCACAGACTGAGCACCGGTAATACGGGAGTGCCCGCCATGAACTTTTCTGACCACTTCCCCCAGACTCCATACCACCAGTTCGCGGGCGTACAGGCACACGGCTGTCTGCCAGCTGAGCCACTCGATGGGCTGTCCGGCGAGGTTGAGACGCAGAATCTTGGCCTGCATCAGTTGCTCGCTCCCAGGGGGAAATGCGACCCCACGCCAGCGCCATACCCGGGCTGGAGCCATACGCCATGAGTGCGCCGATGTCGGCGCAACAAATGTTGTAGAACGAACAGAGGTGTTTTGACGAATGTGAAGGCTGTGCTCCCCACGACGGTTGAGCGCTTAGGCTATCATAT
>JBFJKD010000299.1:0-2799 GCA_041635095.1 Porticoccaceae bacterium | reverse complement strand
TAACCGATGATGCCGAGGGTTTTACCCCGCACTTCGTAGGATTGGTCCGCGGACTTTAGCCAGATACCGTTGTGCGCTTTGGCATTTTTTTCGGGTATGCCGCGCAGCAACATAATGGCTTCGGCCACCACCAGCTCGGCCACGCTGCGAGTATTGGAATAGGGTGCGTTAAATACCACCACCCCATGCTCCATAGCCGCCTGTAGATCAACCTGATTGGTACCGATGCAAAAACATCCGACGCCAATCAATTTATCCGCCGCCGCAAACACCTTGCGCGTCAACTGCGTACGGGACCGAATGCCGACAAAATGTACCCCTTTAATCTTTTCCAGCAGCGCCTCTTCCGGCAACGCGGTTTTCAGGTACTCCACTGCACCGTATCCCGCTGCCGCGAACGTGTCGCGGGCGGACGCGCTAACCCCTTCGAGCAGGAGAATGCGAATCTTCGATTTATTAAGGGACAAACTGGCCATGGAATAGAAACTCTCGGCGGACTGAAAAAAAGGGCCGTTATGATACCATAGCGGCCTTTAATCCTCGCTGCCGAGACCCCCGCGACGATGAATGAAACTGCTGCGATCCAATTGCACCTGTCCCAATCACAACTGACCCGACTGTGCGGCATCGTCGGCGAGCGGTACGTACTCACCGACCCGGACAGCTTGCAAAAATACGGCGTCGATCGCACCAGCGTGTGGCAACCGACCCCTTGTGCGGTAGTTTTGCCCAACAGTACTGCGCAGGTGCAGGCCGTGGTACAAATGGCAAACCAGGAGCGATTGGCGGTGGTGCCATCCGGCGGGCGCACCGGCCTGAGCGGCGGCGCGGTAGCCTGCAACGGGGAACTGGTGCTGGCCCTGGATCGCATGAACAACATTATGGCGTGTAACCCGGTCGATCAAACCGTGACCTGTCAGGCTGGGGTCATTACCGAGCAATTACAACGCTTTGCGGCAGATCAAAATTTATTTTACCCGGTGGATTTCGCGTCAGCGGGGTCCAGTCAGATCGGTGGCAATATTGCCACTAACGCTGGCGGTATTCGAGTCATCCGCTACGGTATGACCCGCGACTGGGTGCGCGGCCTGACCGTGGTCACGGGCAACGGCGAGTTGCTGACCCTCAATAAAGGACTGATCAAAAACAACACGGGCTACGACTTCCGACATCTTTTTATCGGTTCGGAAGGCACCCTGGGCATTATTTGCGAAGCGACCCTGGCGCTACTGCCCCCGCCAACGGATACCCGCGTGATGGTCCTGGGTATCACCAGCTTCCCCGCGATCATGGAAGTGTTGCGCACCTTTAATCGCGCCGTAACGCTGACCGCTTTTGAATTTTTGTCAGACCTCGCTCTGCAAAAGGTCATGGCTCACCAACAACTGGCGCCCCCTTTCGACAGTCGTGCGCCGTTTTATGCGGTGCTCGAATTTGAGCACGACGATGCAAACGCGCTTGATACGGCGATGGCATCGTTCGAACACTGTGTTGAGCAAAACTGGGCGACAGACGGCGTGGTCAGCCAGAATATGACCCAGGCCAAAAATCTGTGGCGACTGCGGGAAGATATTTCCGAAACATTGTCATTTTCCAAGCCCTACAAAAATGACATTTCAGTTTGCGTGTCGCGGATGCCGGATTTTTTGCAGGAAGTAGACGCGCTGGCGGCACACAGCTATCCAGATTTCGAAGTGGTCTGGTACGGTCATATCGGCGATGGCAATCTACACCTCAATAGTCTAAAACCCGAAGCGCTAACCGTCGAAGAATTTACCGACCGCTGCTCGGGGGTGAGCGAGCAGGTTTCCGCCCTCGTGCAAAAATATGACGGCAGTATTTCCGCGGAACACGGCGTGGGGCTACTGAAAAAACATTACCTGGGGTATACCCGCAGCGCGGCGGAAATTGCGATCATGGTGCAATTGAAGCGCGCCTTTGATCCCAATGGGGTGATGAACCCGGGCAAAATGATCTGAGGTTCTTCCACTCGTTACTTTCTTCCCACTTACCCGGGGCGCGCAACAATGAATTACCAACATCGTTATCTGGACGGCTCTGCCTGTGCACTGCCGGTCGGCAAAGCCGTCTGCGTCGGCCTGAATTATGCGGCTCACGTGGCAGAAATGAATAGCCAACGCAGCCAGGAACCACTGCTGTTCATCAAACCCACCACAGCGCTTTGTCATTTCTCCGACCCCATTGGCATTCCACGGGAGCTCGGCGCCTGTCATTTCGAAACCGAAATGACCGTTCTTATCGGCGACACTCTCCAGCACTGCGACGAACACAGCGCGCGCATTGGGATTGCCGGGATTGGCGTGGCGCTCGATCTGACCCTGCGCGACTTGCAGGACCAATTAAAAAAAGCCGGGCACCCTTGGGAAAAATCCAAGGGCTGGGATGGTGCCTGCCCAACGTCGCCGTTTCTAAAACCAGAATTGGTGCCGGACCTGCAAAGTGTGCGCCTGCAACTGCGACAGAATGGTGAACTCAGACAGGACGGCAATACCGCCCAGATGTTGACCCCGGTGTTGGAGCTAATTTGCTACATCAGTAAATTCTTTACATTACTGCCCGGCGACGTGGTACTCACTGGCACACCGGCAGGCGTCGGGCCGATCCAGCCGGGAGATCATCTGGAAGCGGAGCTGATCAATTTGATCAAGATCCCCGCCGGGCCAGTAATCTCCCGCTGATCAGACACTCTTCCCCAGTGTCTCCCCAGTGTCGCCCAAAACATCCCTGCCGCGCGGCGCTACCGAGCAGCCGGTCCCATACAGGGAACGCGGCGAGCTC
>JBFJKD010000298.1:0-2819 GCA_041635095.1 Porticoccaceae bacterium | reverse complement strand
CGGGCGGGATCCTGTCGAAAGCGTCAATCGGGCGGTGTTTGCATTCAATGAAACGGCAGACCGCTTTGTCCTGAAACCTGTTGCTACTGGCTACCGCTATGTGACGCCCGATCCGGTGGAAAACGGCATCAATCGAATGTTTAGCAACGCTGGAGAAATCGTCAATATCGCGAATGATCTGTTGCAGGGCAAATTTGCTCGCGCAGGCACGGATACTGGCCGTTTTTTGATCAACTCGACCGTCGGTCTGGCGGGTTTTTTTGATGTTGCCGACGACCTCGGTCTGGTTGGTAACGAAGGCGAGGATTTCGGTCAGACGTTGGGTTACTGGGGCGTTGGGGAAGGCGCGTATATTGTGTTACCGCTGCTCGGGCCGAGCAGCCTGCGCGATGCACCGGGACTGGTGGTGGACAGCTTCCTGAACCCGATTGGCGAGATTGATCACGTGCCGACCCGCAACCAGATTTATGGCGCAGAGGCTATTTCGGCAAGATCCAAGTTACTGGAAGCAGAAAAATTGATTCGCGGTGACAAATATATTTTCATCCGCGATGCTTATTTACAACGCCGTCGCTACCTGGTGAGCGATGGTGCGGTGGAGGATGATTTCGGCGATGACTACTATTAACCAGTAGCGAATCGACGGCCCTTTCCGTTTACACGGGTTATCTATGGCTGGGGGACGCAAGCGCGTCATGTTGATTGCAACCGATCAACAGCGCTGCCAACAGTGGGAACAATATCTCTGTGCCGCAGACTGCCAGATACTGACGGTGGCCGGTACGGATGAGGCTGTCGAACAAATTCCCGAATACCTGCCGACACTGCTGTTCATTCATATCGATATGGACACCGGCATTCACGTGGCCGACGTGGACGAAAATTTTGCGCAGCGCTGTCGCGATTCTGGATTGGCCGTTATTCCCATTCTCACGCGCCCTTTGCCCGAAGATGTCGCTATAAGTTTTCGCCGAGGCGCAGTCGACGTATTGATCGAACCGTTTAATCAGGACGATTTAGCCGCGGCCGTCGAGCGCGCCGGAGGCTTCAAGGACCTGTATCAGCAGAATATGGATTTTCGCAGGCAGTTGGAGCGGGCCAATCGGGATTTGCGGGAAAACATCAGCATTCTACGCATGGACCAGATCGCCGGGCGGCAGGTGCAGCAGAATATGTTGCCGGTCACGCCGCTGCGCCACGGCGAGTATCAGATAGCCCATCGTATTATTCCCTCCTTGTATCTCAGTGGCGATTTTGTCGGTTACAACATTCTGTTTGATCGCTATTTATTGTTTTATTTTGCCGATGTTTCAGGCCACGGTGCGTCGTCGGCGTTTGTGACGGTGATGCTGGGCTTTATTCTACGGCGTATTTTGCGACGTCATGTCGTGGACAATGATTTCGATGCCCTGGCGCGGGCGCCGGAAGGGTTTGTCGAGCATATCAATCGGCAGATACTGGCCATGGGTCTGGATAAACACCTGACCATATTTGCCGGTTCCATCGATATGCAACGCAATATGTTGCGTTATACCGTCGGCGCGCAACTGCCGATGCCGGTGTTTGTCCACGGCAATGATGCTCGGTTTTTAACTGGCAGCGGTAAACCGGTAGGTCTGTTTCCAGACGCTTCCTGGAACGTGGAAGAGATTGCCCTCCCGGAACGCTTCGCGCTGGTGGTGGCCTCCGATGGCGTGCTGGATTGTCTGTCGGGGGTAAGCATGCAGCAGAAGGAAGAGAAACTTCTGGCCGCCGCTTCTCGCTGCGGTATGCAGCACGAACTACTGTGTGCCGAATTGGGAATTAACGACATTAAAGAAGCGCCGGATGATGTGTCGGTCATGACTGTGACGCGAGGCGGACAGGGTGGATAAAGGTAAAATTTGGGTAGCTGAATGCGACGGCACGTTCCTGATTAAAATGGTCGGCGATGTACGGGTAACCCTGTGCGCATCCTTGAATCGTTATATCGAAAGTATTTTTGCGAAGGGTCAGGGCGCGGCGCGCAAAGTACTGGTTGACCTGCTTTCCGCGCAGGGGCTGGATAGCACCACCTTGGGATTACTGGTAAAACTGGCGCTGCACTGTCAGCGCGAACTCGGCATTCGCCCGGTGATATTTTGCCAGGACGAAAGTTTGTTGCGCACTCTCGAAGTAATGGCGATTGACGAGTTGTTCACCGTAATCAGAGAGGGCGCGCAGGAGTGTGCCGAGCTGGCCGAATTACCGCCCGTCGCGGCCAGCGAAGAAGAACTGCGCCTGCAGGTACTGGCCGCGCATCGTCTATTGATTGAAATCAACCCGCGCTGCGAAGCAGATTTTACCGACCTGATTCGCTCCCTCGAAAAAGCCGTCAGTTCCTGACAGCGTTTTTGGCCTCGCTTTTGGCGCGTATAAAGCGACTGTGGGGCACGTGAATCAGTTCCGCGATTTTGCGGATGGTCGCCTCTTCATACTTGTCCAGTTCCCGGTCCGCGTAGGCGATAACCCACAACTGGCGCACCAATTCGTATTTGTCCTGTGCGGAAAAATATTCGTTTACTAATTCTGTAAACTGATACAAAGACGTGGCTTCGGCGACTTGCGCGCGGGCCAGCGCGATCAGTTCGCGGCATTCGCCGGCGGACAACGCAAAATGGCTCTGTAGTAAACGAATCATGGCCAGCTCTTCGCTGGCATCGACTGCCCCATCGGTTACCATAATTTCCACCAGCAGGGCGGCCGTCGCTTTCTGCATTGGCGCGGCCCCGGAGTGAGTAGGTGTATTGGGTAAGATGGAGTCGGTGAAAAATTTGCGAATGCCATTAATCATTTGTTTG
>JBFJKD010000297.1:0-2834 GCA_041635095.1 Porticoccaceae bacterium | reverse complement strand
GGCTACAAGCACAAACGGGCCTTCAAAAGCCATATCCTCACTAAAATGACTACCAAGCGAAAACGTCATCTGCGCGGGACCAGCATTATGAATCCCTCGGATAGCCCGCTGGTAGACCGTTTATTGCGTACCTGATAGCAAATAGGAGGAATTTGAAATGCCCCGAATCAAACGTGGCGTGACTGCTCATCGCCGTCACAAAAAAGTTTTAAAACAAGCCAAAGGTTATTATGGTGCGCGCAGCCGAGTGTATCGTGTTGCGGTGCAGGCCGTTACCAAAGCCGGACAGTATGCGTATCGGGATCGCAAGGTTAAAAAACGCACCTTCCGCTCTTTGTGGATTACGCGTATTAATGCCCAGGCGCGCGTTGAAGGTATCAGCTACAGCCAGTTGATCGCCGGTCTGAAAAAAGCCGAGATTGAACTGGATCGCAAAGTACTGGCGGATCTTGCGGTGCATGACAAGCTGGCGTTCGGTCAGGTGGTAGCGCAGGCAAAAGCCGCCCTCGCATAATGGCGATCCGGCTGTGCCGGACTATTAATAATGCGTTAACATCAATAGGGAAGGGGCGGGAGCTCTTTCCCTATTTTTGTTGTTAACCCTTCGGGAAGCAATCATGGACAATTTGCAACACATCGCGGAGCAGGCGCGTCGCGCGGTGGCAGGGGTAGATTCCGTCGCAGATCTGGATCAGGTGCGGGTCGACTACCTGGGCAAAAAAGGTCAATTGACCGAGCTTCTAAAGGGCCTTGGCCGATTATCACCTGAGGAAAGACCACAGGCTGGCGCCGCCATCAATGTATTGAAACAGGAATTACAGGACCTGCTTCAGGCACGTAAAAGCGCTTTCGAGCAAGCCGACATAGAGCAGCGCCTGCTGGCGGAAAAAATTGACGTTACGTTGCCGGGAAGAAATGCTGGGTTAGGGGGTATTCACCCCGTAACGCGCACGCTGGATCGGATCACGGGATTTTTTACCGGTGCGGGTTACCGTGTCGAAGAAGGCCCGGAAATCGAGGACGATTACCACAACTTCGAAGCGCTGAATATTCCGGCCCATCACCCTGCACGGGCCATGCACGATACTTTTTATATCGATGCTGGCACGGTATTGCGCACCCATACTTCCCCCGTGCAAGTCCGCACCATGAAACGCCAGGCACCACCGCTGCGCATCATCTGTCCTGGCAGGGTGTACCGCTGCGATTCTGATTTGACTCATACCCCGATGTTCCATCAGGTAGAAGGCTTGGTGGTTGATGAAGATATCAGCTTCGCCGACCTCAAAGGAACGGTCGATCAATTTCTTAAAGCTTTCTTTGAAGCCGATTTACCGGTGCGTTTTCGCCCCTCTTATTTTCCGTTTACGGAACCGTCGGCCGAGGTGGATATTCAGTGTGCTAACTGCCTGGGAAAGGGTTGCAGAATTTGCAAGAACACTGGCTGGCTGGAAGTTATGGGTTGCGGCATGGTACACCCCAACGTTTTTACTAATTGCGACATCGATACACAGCGTTATAGCGGGTTTGCGTTTGGTATGGGTGTGGAGCGGCTGGCCATGCTGCGTTATGGCGTGGGAGATCTGCGTTTGTTTTTTGAAAATGATCTGCGTTTTCTTCAACAATTCTAGGCTGTTAGCTCCAATCCTGTAATTTAAATCGGTAATTTTCTGTGAAGACGAAGAGCGGTAATAAAAAGGGCGCGAGATGAAGTTCAGCGAAGCGTGGCTGCGCGAGTGGGTCAAAATTCAGTGGTCCAGCGAAGAGCTGGTGGCTCAACTGACCATGGCCGGCCTGGAAATCGACGCTGTAGAGCCGGCTGCGCCGCTATTTTCCGATGTAATCGTCGGTCAAATTATCACCACAAAATCACATCCCGGTGCAGAAAATTTGCAGCTGTGCCAGGTGGCGAGTGCCGGGCAGGGTGAGGTACAGGTTGTTTGTGGCGCTCCCAATGCGCGCCCAGGACTAAAAATTCCGTTCGCGCAGGTTGGCGCGTTCCTGCCCGGGGGGGTACAGATTCAGCAGGCGCAGCTAAGGGGCGAAGAGTCCCATGGCATGCTGTGTTCGGCGGCCGAGCTGGGGCTATCGGACGATGACAAGGGTCTCTGGGAATTACCGGCAGATGCGCCGCTGGGGCAATCCCTGCGCGCCTTATTAAATTGTGATGATCGCGTAATTGATGTCGATCTGACCCCCAATCGTGGCGACTGCCTTAGTATCAGTGGCCTGGCCAGAGAAGTCGCGGTGTTAAGCGGTATGGAGCTAACGCGGCCCGCAATGGCATCGGTACCGGCACAGCACGATGTTTCTTTGCCCATTACTTTGTCAGCCGGGGCGGCCTGCCCAACCTATGTTGGTCGCGTTGTTCGTAATCTGGACAGTGCGGTGGTTACACCATTGTGGCTACAGGAAAAATTACGCCGTAGCGGTATCCGTTGTGTCAATGCCATTGTCGATGTGACCAACTATGTGATGTTGGAGCTCGGGCAACCTCTACATGCTTTTGATTTACAAAAAATTAGCGGCAGGATAGAAGTGCGGTTTGCTCATCCGGGAGAAGCGCTACGGTTGCTGGGCGGTAACGAGGTTGTACTGACTCCGGATACCCTGGTGATTGCCGACGAAAAACGGGCGCTGGCCATGGCGGGAATTATGGGCGGTGAAGACAGCGCCGTGGGCACAGGCACACAGGACATTTTTTTAGAAAGTGCTCACTTTAGCCCGTTACCGATAGCGGGGCGAGCGCGCCAATATGGGTTGCATACTGACGCTTCCCATCGTTTTGAGCGAGGGGTTGATCCTGAACTGGTTGCATTGGCGATGGAAAGAGC
>JBFJKD010000296.1:0-2879 GCA_041635095.1 Porticoccaceae bacterium | reverse complement strand
TTAAATTTAGATTTATAGGCTTCTATATCCGCCGCGCCAAATTTGGGGTTCTTCATCGACAGAATATATTGGGGCGTACGGATAAAAACAGACAGATGTTCGACTTTGTCGGCGATGGTCTGGATCACCTGAATGCCGGTCGCACCGTTACCGACTACGCCAACCCGTTTGCCCGCGAAGTCCACCGGTTCCTTGGGCCAGCGCGCGGTGTGAAAAATCTGTCCCTTAAAGGTTTCCTGCCCCGGAAACAGAGAAGACAGTGGCGCCGATAGCATGCCGCAGCAGGTAATTAAATAGCGCGTGTCGATAACTTCACCGCTGTCGGTGGTGACAGTCCAGCGCTCGGTTGCCTCGTTGAAATGGGCGCTCTTGATGGCCGTGTTGAACTGTATGCTGCGACGCAGATCCAGGCGGTCGGTCACATAATGCATCCAGCGTTCAATTTCCGGTTGTCCGGGGAAGCGTTCGCTCCAGCTCCAGCCCTTATAGAGGTCTTCGGAGAAGATATATTGGTAGACATGGGACTCCGAATCAAAGCGCGCGCCCGGATAGCGATTCCAGTACCAGGTGCCACCCACATCCGATGCGGCGTCAAATCCCCGGACATTCAGCCCTTGCTCCCGCAACTGGTGAATCTGATAGAGTCCTGCCACACCAGCGCCGATAACCACCGCATCGACTATGCCACCAGTGGAGGTGTCTGCCTGTTTCGAAACTAAGGTTTGGTTGTCGTGATCAAACATCAGTATTCCTCTTTAAAACGCTACTTGGCCAGGTGGGGCCGCGCCGGTGTGCATCTGCATGGCAGCGGGCCTGGAATGATTACAGGACGGTCATTATGGTGCGAGTTCCAGCTGCCGTCCAGAGAGCAAGACCGGTATAGCGCAAACCACTCTGCTCCGTAGTCTAGAGTGCCAACACTCAGCCACCGGCGGATAAAGCATTTGTATAGAATCACAAAACCACGGGGGAAACCGACGGCTGGGCATTAACCGTTCACGCCAAACACCCCTTTTTCCAACATATCGCGAATTTGCACATCGTTAAAACCCACGGCGCGGGCCAGTTCCCTGTTGTGTTCCCCGAGTTGGGGTACGTCGAAATTGATACGGCCGGGCTCCTGAGCGAATTTGATGGGTATACCGATATGCTCCCAGCCTTTGTCGTCCTCCACGATCATGTTTCGCGCACGAATCTGTGGATCATTCGCGCCCTGGCGCAGGTCGTTGATGGGCGCAAAAGCTGCTTCCACATCGGCAAACCACTCAATCCATTCGCCCTGAGTTTTGGTGATAAAGGTTTCCCGCAAAAATACCTTAACTGGCTCCTGGGTTGATCCCGGCGGTGGCTCGCAGTGTTTAATCAGATCGGGCCTGCCCATTTTATTGAGCACATTTATCGCAAAGTGCATTTCGGAGGCGCCGAGCACGATGTATTTGTCGTCCTTGGTCTGGTAAATGTTGTACATGGCATAGCCACCCCAGGTGCGCTCCTCTTTCACCACGGGGGCTTTTTTCTCGACAAATACCGGGCCCATATTGTTGGGCACACTGGCAATTAACGAGTCCATCATGGCCAAATCAATGTAATCACCCTGCCCGGTGTCCTTGCGGCGCAGCAGCGCCATTAGTACCGCCGACAGACCCATAAACGAGGTCAGCATGTCCGCGTTGGGAATGGCCGGAATCGCTGGTTTGCCGTCAAAGCCCAGATTAGTACTGAGGATACCGGCGTAGGCTTCCGTAGCTAAATCGTGGGCCGGTTTCTTTACGTAGGGGCCGGTTTGACCAAAGGCGGACAGGGATGCGTAGACCACCCCGGGATTGCGGGCTTTAATGGTGTCGTAATCCACACCGAGGCGTTTAACCACACCGGGACGAAAGGCTTCGATCACCACGTCGGCCTCGGCGGCGAGGCGCAGCGCCATTTCCCGGCCCTCCTCGGTTTTCAGGTTGAGCTGAACGCTCTTTTTGCCGCGATGGGTGTTGGCGAAATACACCGACACCCCGTCCCGTTTGGGGCCAATTTCCCGGTTGGGCTCACCGCCGTTAACGGGTTCGACCTTGATCACCTCGGCGCCGTGATCCGCCATCACCTGGGTCAGGGCCGGACCGGGCAGGAATAGCGAAAAATCCAGAACTTTTATACCTTCTAACTTCATTACTACTACTCTGCTAAGTGACTGATTCATGTGATTCTTGTGAGCAGCGCTGATTTTAACCCCCGACAGCTCGCAAGGCTACGATGCGCGCCGTATGCGTTTCAGGGTCGCGGCCGTGGCGAATATTCGCGCTAGCTGGTATGGGTCAATATCTCCCTAAAACCTGCGGGCGCAACTTGTCGGCGACAACCTGCCGGCCAGAGCAAGAGTGGCGAGCCGAACCGGTTAATCACCCGCCATGGAAAATTGCTGTAGTGTGGTTACAAAAATCCGATCCTGGGGTAATATTGCGGCCTTATCCACAAATTGACAAATAGATCAACAACAGAACGGGGCGCTATTTCCGGCTAGTTCAGCCGCGTGGTAAAGATTCCAATATTCCACTATTCCACTATAGAAAAGGGGTTAGATCCCAAATGAAGATACTTTCGTTTGAACAACTGGGTTATCGGCATTTTGCCGATGACTTTGCGCAGAAATACGATTCGGTGGTGACAACCCCGTACCATAAACTGGTGGACCGGGATTTGATGCACCAGGATCACATGGATTATCTCGATGAAATGCTCTATGCGGCCCGCCGAGGCTTTGATGGCATTGCCACTACAGAACACAGCCAGGCTTCCTACGATGTGCTGCCGAACCCCAACCTGCAAATGTCCGCCCTCGCCTACGCCACGGAGCGCGAAAATCTGAAGGTCGCGCTGGCCTGCCTGGG
>JBFJKD010000295.1:0-2887 GCA_041635095.1 Porticoccaceae bacterium | reverse complement strand
AGGCAGGGATAACTTGTAGTGCGAATAGTGCGAATCATTTTATTTTTCGGAGTTTGCTGGTTGGTGCTGCCGATGGTCACACTGGCGGCGGTGGATGCAGAACCGTTGTCGAGTGCTGATCTGCACACACGCTATCAGCATTTGATCACCGAGCTGCGCTGTCCTAAATGTCAAAACCAGAACCTGGCCGATTCGGACTCGCCCATTTCGGCCGATTTGCGTCGCCAAATCCGCAACATGCTGGAAGAGGGTCGCTCCGATGGGCAGATCGAAGACTACCTGGTGGCGCGCTATGGCGACTACATATTGTATCGACCACGGTTACAGGACAGCACCTACGTATTGTGGCTAGCGCCGGTTTTTTTGCTGGTGACCGCCATACTTTTGTTTTTCCTGATTGTGCGCCGTCAGCGGCAGTCTGTGCGCGTTCATGAGGCGACGCTGGACGCCCAGGATAAGGCGCAACTGGAGCAGTTATTGGCGCCGTCGCAAACGAATTCTTCCTCAGTTGACGAGCGCCATGCCCCGCATAATGGAGAGACCTGATGTTCTGGATGTGGGTAGTACTTTTCGTTGTGATGGCCTTCGGGTTTTTTGCGGCAGGATTGCGGCGTGGCACTAACAACAGTTCGCGCACCACGTTCGGCGAACAGAATGTGGCGCTGTACCAGGATTATCTGGCGGAGTTGCAACGCCAGCAGGAACGGGGCGAAATCGATGGATCCCAGGTTCAGGAACTGACGCTCGAAGCACAGCGCAAATTGCTCACCGAAAATCCGCAACAGCTGCATGCGACGGCGCGGGCGGGCGGCGGTTGGCTGGTGTTGGTAGTGGCCGTAACACTGGTGAGCGGCGCGGTGTTGCTCTACCAGCAGCTGGGCGCCGGTCCGGATCTGGAAGTGGCCGCGTTGCTGCAAACAACCGAACCTGGAGCAACCGGCCCCTTACGGGAAAAATTGATTGCCCGACTTAAACAGCGGCCGCAACATCTGCACTACTGGGTGTTGTTAGCGCGCCTTGAACAGGCCGAGCAGCGCCACCCGCAAGCCCTTGTGGCCTTCGAACGGGCATTGGCCATCGTGCCCGAGGACGTGGCACTGATCATGGAGTATGCCGAAGCCAAGTTTGTCGCCGCCCACTATAAAATCGACGCGGACGTTGACGCGATCATTGAGCGGGCGCTGGCGCTGGATCCGAAAAACAGTAGCGCACACAGCTTGCAGGGTATCGATGCCTACAATCGGCAGGACTACCGCAGTGCCATTAACCATTGGCAGTTGGCACTCAACGGTGCCGATCCGCTGTCCCAGGATTTGGGTCTGTTGCGCGCCAGCATCGCCCAGGCGCAAACCCTGCTCGGCGAACCCAACGACGCCTTACGCCTGTCCGTGCGTGTGTCCCTCGGTGCCGGAGTGCTCGCTGACAATGGCAACCCGCTCGACCCCGCCACGCCGGTCTTTGTGTACGCACGTGAATGGCAGGGCATGGTAATGCCGCTGGTTGCGCAGCGTTTGGTGGTGGGGGATTTACCCACAGAAGTGATCCTGGACGACAGTCTGGCGTTAAGCCCGCAACGCCCGATGTCCTCGGTGGCGGGGCTGGAGTTAGTGGCCAGGGTCGCAATCGGCGGGACCCCGCAGCCGGAATCCGGGGATATTGAAGGTCGATCAGGGCCAGTCGACCCACTGCACACGGACAAACCGTACGACCTGGTGATCGATCAACGCGTACCCTGATCGATATCAAATTTCGACCCGCTGCATTAGGGTAAAATGAGCATTTGCCGGGCAGGAGAAGTAGACCCATGAGCAATCACACACGCCACCTGAGTCGCGAGGCCTATAAGGCAAGCCACACCACCGACAGAATTGCGGAGCGGCTGGAAGAGGGCCCGAGTTCGGTCTATCTCAAGGATTTTGTCTACGGCGCCGTGGACGGTGCGGTGACGACCTTTGCGGTGGTGGCCGGTGTCGCCGGTGCGGGCTTGCCCGCCGCGGTGATTATTATTCTCGGCTTTGCCAACCTGCTGGCCGACGGTTTCAGTATGGCGGTCAGCAATTATCTCGGTACCCGGGCGGAGAACCAGTATCGCGCCAAAACCCGCGAGCGGGAGATGGACGAAATCCACAAATGGCCCGAAGGTGAGCGCGAAGAGGTGCGGCAGATATACGCCAATAAAGGGTTTGAGGGCGAGCTGCTGGCGCAGGTGGTGGAGGTGATTACCTCGGACAACGAGCGCTGGGTCGATACCATGCTGCTCGAAGAGCACGGCATGTCGTTGCAGGATCACGACGCCACCAAAGCGGGCGTGGCGACGTTTATAGCCTTTGCGCTGGTCGGATTGATTCCGTTACTGCCCTATTTATCAAACTGGATTGTACCCGGCGTGGTACCGGCTACCTTTGCGGTAAGTTGTGGATTAACCGGCATCGCATTTTTCTGGGTGGGGGCTCTCAAAGCGCGCTTCGTCAACCAAAGTTGGCAGATTTCCAGCATTGAAACCGTGGGTGTTGGCGGTATCGCGGCCGGCTTGGCCTACGGGGTTGGTGTCCTGTTGAAAGGCCTGGTGGGCTAAACGGCGCAAGCCCTAAGCGGGCCAGCGGGCGATAATTTCTGCAGGTTTTTTTGGCGACTCGGGCGCGGCAGGGAAGGTTTATTAGCGTAACCGGAGGAACTCAGTCTTCAAACGTCTGCGCATCTATCTCAACAATCAAATCGTCGGACAGCCCTTCAAGACAATCGCGCAGTGCGTCTTCCGATAGCGTTGGCGGTAACGCCAGGGTCGCCCTGAGGCGAAACAGCACGTCGCTGCTCATGGGTGCCGTGGCACAGGTTGTTGCAAGCGTTTCCACGCTGACCTGTGCGTTTGCCAACAGGCTGCTGATTT
>JBFJKD010000294.1:0-2894 GCA_041635095.1 Porticoccaceae bacterium | reverse complement strand
GCGGCCAAAGCACTGTTGGGGAATACACTGTGGGGGAATACGCTGTTGGGAAATAATTGTGCGCCGGTCATCAACAAAAACGCGCCGAGCACCGCCTGGGTGCACAGGGTAAAAATAACGTGGGCGCTTTCGTGGGAGGTGAGCAGCTTGCGCCAGTTCCACTGTTTTTTGTCGCCGATTTTTTTATCCACTTCCGGTTTAAAGCGCCCGGCGTCGTCTTTGTGATACTTCACCGGCATGCCGTCGGGGCGGGTCATTTCCCGCTGGGTGCTGCGGGTTTGCTGAAAGCGAATATTCGGCTGGGTGATGTCGGTGGAGGGAAAACCCGGAATTGCGGTTTTGGCTTCGATGCGGTTTTCCGGAATATTTTCCACTACGCCAAAGTCCAGGGCATTGCCGACGCAGGCAGACACGCACGCGGGTTTCAGGCCCACTTCGAGCCGATCGACACACATATTGCATTTGCTGACTTCGCCCTTGACCGGATCCAGTTGCGGCGCGTTGTAGGGACACACCCAGGTGCAATAGCCACAGCCAAAACAGATATCCGGATCCTGCAACACCGCGCCGTATTCGGCGAACTTGGTGTAGGCGCGGGTGGGGCAGCCTGTTAAACACACCGGGTCGTCGCAGTGGTTGCAGGCCATGGAGATATTGATGCGCTGGTAGTCCGGGTAGGTGCCGCCTTCCACATAGCCCACGGAGCGGAAGGCAATGTGGGCCGGGTTGTCGTTTTTTTCGCTGCACGCGGTTTCGCAGGCGTGACAGCCGATACAGTTGTCGGCGTTAAAATAAAAGCCGTGTTGCTTGTAGCGGTTGGGGTTGTCGCCCACCGCGTCGTTGCCGTTGATGTGCAGGCTGTCGCCGCGCAGGGGGCTGGAGAGGTCGAGCAGATCAATCAGGTTGCCGTGGCAGTTGGTGGCCGGGTCGGCGGTTTTTTCCGGCACCGGGTCCCACAGAAAGGCGTTGGTGGGTTCGTCGCCACGCAGTTCAAAGATAGGCCGCCCGCTGGTGGCAGGTTTGACGTCGGTTTCCAGGGCTTCGCGATTGTTCATCAGTAGGTCCGTAACTCCCGGCTCAAACGCGCTGCACTCACCTGATCGGCAAGGGCTTCAACCCGCACCGCTTGCTGCTTAAAGGCGGGTTGCCGGGAATGGGGGTCGAGCAAGCCCAGGGTGAGTCGATTAACGCAATCAAAAAAGTGGAAGGGAATAAATATCATGTCCCTCGGTACGCGTTGAGTGAGCATGGCCATCACCACGGCATCACCGCGTTTCGATACACAGCGCACGTATTCCTGGTGTTTAACGCCTAGTTCGGCGGCAGCATCGGGATTGATTTCCATAAACGGAATCGGACTGAATTTGTTGTTGTTGCCGACCTTGCCGGTGCGGGTGCGAGTGTGGAAGTGTTCCACCAGGCGGCCCGTGTTCAGCCAGAACGGGAATTGTTCATCTGGCCGTTCGTTGTTGTCGATAAACGGCAGGGGAATCAGTTTGGCCCGTTTGTCCGCATGGCAAAACGTGGCAGGCTCGGTATACAGTCGCTTGCCGCCGGGTAAAGGCGCTTCGTTGTTATGGCGTTGTTCAGCGGTGTAAGGCCATTGAATGCCGCGGTTTTTTTCGATCAGGTCGTGATCCATACCGGAAATATCCATGTGTCGGCCCTTGGACAGTTCGCGCATCTCCTCGAACGCCCCTGCCGGAGTCTCCGGGAAGTGTACGTTACCCTCTGGATCAAAGCGTTTCGCCAGTTCATTAAAAATCTGCAAGTCGGATTTGCTGTTGGCCTTGGGCTGCGTCGCCTGGCGCACCATGTTCACGCGGCGCTCCGTGTTGGTGAAGGTGCCTTCTTTTTCCGCCCAGATGGCGGCGGGTAAATACAGATGCGCGTACTGATTGCTCTCCATATCCGCGTAGGCATCCTGTACCACCAGAAATTCGAGTTTTTCCAGGGTTTTGCGAATGCGCGCGGTATTGGGCATTGAAGTCAGGGGATTGGTCGCTACCAGCCACAATCCTTTGATTTGCCCGGTTTCGATGGCGGGGAAAATATCGGTTTGAAACAGCCCGCGTTTTTTCGGGAAAAATTCGGGGTCCACATTCCAGAACTTGCCGACTTCCTCCCGGTGCTCCGGATTTTCCAGGGCGCGATAACCGGGCAAACCGGAACAGGACGACCACTCGCGGGTGCCCATGGCGTTGCACTGCCCGGTAATGGACAAGGCCGTGCCGCCGGGTTTGCCAATATTGCCGGTGAGCAGTGCCAGGTTGTTGAGGCCGACCACACCGTCGGAGCCGTGGGTACTCTGGTTAATGCCCATGGTCCAGATATGCATGGCGGCGGGGGCGTTGGCATACAGCCGCGCCACGTGGCGAATGGTGTCTTCGTCGATACCGCATACCTTCGCCGCGGTGGTGGGATCCCAGTTGGCGACTTCTGCCCGGAGTGCGTCCAGCCCGGTGGTGTTGGCCGCTATGTAGGCGGTATCCTCCAGACCCTCATCCAGAATCACGTGCATCAACGCGTTTTGCAGCACCACGTCCGTACCGGGACGAATGGGCAGGTGAATGTCGGCAAACTGGGCAATCATGGTGACGCGGGGGTCGACCACAATAAGCGGAAACTTGCGTTTTTCCAGCGCCTCTTTGAGACGCCAGTAAATAATGGGGTGTTGTTCGGGCAGGTTCGAACCCCAGGCCATCAAACATTCCGTGTGTTCAAAATCCTCGTAGCATCCCGGCGGGCCGTCCGAGCCAAAAGAACGTTTGTAGCCGGATACGGCCGAGGCCATACACAGGGTGGTGTTGCCGTCGTAATTGTTGGTGCCGATTAAACCCCGGGTGAGTTTGCCCAGGGTGTAAAACTCCTCGGTTAAAATCTGCCCGGTGGAG
>JBFJKD010000293.1:0-2903 GCA_041635095.1 Porticoccaceae bacterium | reverse complement strand
TGATCGCCGCCAAAAACAGCCTGGATTTGCACCGCCACAAGCGTCGTTCCGCACACCCGGCGGCGGCCATTACCGCAGGCGCTAAACGCGTACGTACAACCGGCATCATCCAGTAAATGTGCTCCTGGCGGAGATGCCACGGCACTATTAACTCTTAACTTAATTAGTGATTCGACCCGCCAGCCATGTTATGTTTACGGTTCAACCGGGGAGCAATAAACGATCCCGTTCGCGACTGAAAGCAGAGCCTTATCGGTAGCGGCTGCACTTGTATCGCGCTAGACAGTTGCGCTAAAAAAGAGACTGCTACGAGGAAATCTATGCCTATTCCATTACCATTGGGGCCCACCGGATTTATTCGGGACGATCGGGAAAAACACGAATTTCTGGTGCCGCGCAGGGCTTTCACCTCACCCGAAGTGCTGGCGGCTGAGCGGGAACGAATTTTTAGCACGTGCTGGTTATATGCCGCACACGCTTCGGAACTTTCCGGACCGAATGCCTTTGTCTCCCGTCGCGTGGGTGGCCGCGAACTGGTGATCAGCCGGGATGATAACGGCGAACTGCACGGGTTTTACAATACGTGCAGCCACCGCGGAGCGATGGTGTGTCGACAAAAAGCGGGCAACAGTAAATTTTTCGTTTGTCCTTATCACGGATGGACATTTAACAGCGCCGGTGCCATGACGCAACAACCCGCAGAGAGCGGTTTTCCGGAGGGATTTTTTAGCGACGGGGCCAAGGACCTGACGCACGTGCCGCGCATGGACATCTACCGCGACTTTATTTTTGTCAATTACGATGCGCACGCCACCGGGCTGGTTGACTATCTGGCCGGCGCGACGGAATTCCTGGATATTGTCGCCGACCAATCTGCCATCGGTATGGAGATCACCGAAGGCAATCACGAATACAGTATGCGCGCCAACTGGAAATTGCTGCTCGAGAACAGCGCCGACGGCTACCACGCAATGACCACCCATGCGTCCTACTTTGATTATTTACAGTCAACCAACGGCAGCTTTCGCACCGATTTTAACCCGTCAGATATTGGCGGCACCTGCGTCGATCTAGGTAATGGTCATGCCGCCATCGAGTACGTGGCGCCCTGGGGACGGCCGGTTGCCCAGTGGGTGCCGCAGTGGGGCGAGGACGGCCGCACTGCGGTAACGCAGTTAATGGCGGATCTGGTTGCCCGTCACGGCACACAGCGAGCACAGCGCATCGCAGAAAGAAATCGCAACATTTTAATTTTTCCCAACCTTGTGATTAACGACATCATGGCCCTGACCGTGCGCACCTTTCAGCCCGTCAACGAGGGTTATCTTGAAGTCAATGCCTGGTCCCTCGCACCCAGCGAAGAACATGCGGATGTGCGTAAATACCGCCAGTACAATTTTCTGGAATTTCTCGGACCGGCGGGGTTTGCAACTCCCGACGACGTTGAAATGCTGGAACTGTGCCAGCAGGGCTATCAAAATCTCCCGGAACCGATGTGGAACGATATCTCCAAGGGGATGAGCAAAGCGGTTAATGGTAGCGATGATGAATTACAAATGCGCACATTCTGGCGTCAATGGAACAAATTGATGCTGGCCTGAAAACCTTTACCCGAGCTCTGTCATGACCTGTACCCGCACCGAAATAGAAGATTTTCTCTACCACGAAGCTGCTCTGATTGACGAGTGGCGCACCACTGAATGGCATGGTCTGTTCACGGAGGATGCCGAATACCTTGTTCCACCGTCCGAAAACCCGGACGCTGACAAAGACACCGCATTGTTTATTATCAACGACGATTTTCATCGACTGAAACAGCGTGCAGTGCGCCTCACCAAGCGCACTGCCCATGCCGAATTTCCCCACTCAATCGTGCGCCATATAATCAGCAATGTACGTATCGTTGAGCAAAACACCAACGAAGTGGAAGTACACTTCAACCAGGTGGTGTACCGCTCCAAACGCCAGATTACCGATACCTATGTGTGCTACGTGCGCCAGCGCCTGGTAAAAAATGGCAACAGTTTCAAGATTCGCAGTAAGCGGGTCATGCTGGCCACGGACACGCTGCGACCGCAGGGCCGGATCAGCATAATATTGTAAGCACCCACGTCGACAGCTGTAAGAGGAGTCAACATGATTCGCTATAAGAAACTGGGGTACGTTGCACTGGGCGTAACCAACATTCAAAAATCCATTCCGTACTATCGGGATATGATCGGCTTGCAACTCAACGCGCAGGAAGAAGACGTCGCGTATTTTTCAGTCAGCGATGATCACCACAATGTAGTGCTCTACAACAGCCCCACGCCGGGTTTACAGCGGGTTGCCTGGGAACTGGAAAGCGACGCCGAACTGGATCGCGCAACTGAACATTTAAAGCAGCACGGCATTCATGTCTACGAACTGCCCGCCGCGGAATGCACTGCCTTGCACCAGGGTCGCACGCTGCGTTTCCAGGAACCCAATGCGGGCATTTGTTTTGAATTCTATAGCCACCAGCACAAACGCGGATTGACCTATCAGCCGACGGTTAGCAAGATCGCCCGCCTCGGGCATGTGGTGGTGAGCTTTCCGGACTGGCCCGCAGCGGTTAAATTTTTTCAGGAAGTGATGAATTTTCGCGTGTCCGACTACGTCGACGGCTTTATCGCGTTTATGCGCTGCTTTCCCAATCCTTTCCACCACAGTTTCGGGGTCGGAAACGCCAAGTTGCGCGGCGACAAACCAGGCTTGCACCACGTCAATTTTATGGTCACCGATATGGACGATATCGGGCGCGCCCTGAACCGCCTGCCCGCCAGTGATGTCCACCACCCGCAAAGTGGCTTCCTCGCTGGCCGCGGCCGCCGGCGCCCCGGACAGGAATTCACGCCGCCAGGCACCCACCGACTGCGGCCGAT